>NZ_KV786976.1:537-36633 GCF_001806975.1 Aerococcus sp. HMSC10H05 | reverse complement strand
TGTCGACGCCAAGAAAGGGAACGTTGGAAGATTAAGGCAGTAGATGACGCAGTCAGCTACAACTTAATCTGAAACGCAGCCCTTTCTAGAGACGCGAACCCAACTTCACAGGGTGCGAGAGTTAACACTCAGAAAGGAAACGTTGGAAGGTTAAGGCTGTATGGAACTCTTTCACATTGGACTACAAACAAATAAAAAATGAGGCTAGGTATCAACCTAGCCCCTTATTAAATAGTTTATTTTTCTGATAGTATCAAGATGAAATTGCCAGACCCTGAACGGTCTTTGTCGTCTCCTGTTTGGGAGTAGATGCTAAAGTCTTGCACGATTAATGTTGCTAGATATGAATCTGACTCTTGGTTGAAGGTCGCCTGATTACTGGTCAAATCAGCATAATTATCCTCGGCTAAATCTTCTAGTTCGGCCAAATCAAATTGCAACACTTCACCTTTGTCTTCAGCAGTCACTTCTAGGCGTGTGACATTTACAATCTGCTGACTAAAGTTCTGCTCTAAAGCAGTAAACGTCTCTGATCCATCATGGCTATGAAGTAAGATAACTTCCCCACCATCATGACTATTAAATGGTATTGCTACTTCTTGTTCAGCCTTTAAGATCGCTGAAAAAGAATAACTGCTTTGATAATCATTACCATTATCATCCGTCTGAACACCATCAAAAACACGCAAATCTTGATATACATCAAAATCTTCTGGTATTTGGGAAACACGGTCTAATTCATTGTATTTATCAAGATATCTAAGCGACTGTTTCATTTTCTGAGCTGTCGTGTTATCCAATTGATTGACATTTTCGGTTGTTAGAGCTAATTGACCATCCGTAATTAAATCAGGATAGTCAGCTAAGATATCATTGACTATTCCAGCTTGACTAGTTGCTGAGACAGAGATGGCATCAACTGGTGGCATCATTGCAATAAATAGCCCCACTGCAACCACCATGGGCAACCATTGATTTTTTAGTAGATATAAAATGGCGCCAATAGCTGAAATAGAACAGAATAGCATCAACATATACCGGCTCATCGTCACACCATACACATTAGAATAAATGACTGACCGGTAAATTTGGAATACCGAGGCAATAAGGACTGCCACAGCATAACCCTGAGTAAAGCGCGTCACTAATGGTCTTTCGATTGCGTCCACTAAGAATAGGACCATCCAACCCACAATTAAATAGGATACCATTACAAATTCGATCGTAATATTCATCCAGTTGCCTAAATTAGAGAGAAAATAGATGAAAATAATCATCGTATAAATCGATACAATTGGAATAAATATTTTTGTTAAAAGGACATCCAAGAATTTGCTCACTTCAGATGTCATCTTGCCCGTTTCTTCGATGAATGGTCGGGTGAATACGGATTGCTGAGACAATAAGTACCAAGGAAAGAAAATATAAGCTAATACTGAAAAAATATCCCAGTATAATTCTCCTTCTACATTAGAAATAAGGATTGACCAACCACCAAGTATCAAGCTAATACCAAGCATCAAGATCCCAGTATACACCATAGACACAAAGAATGACTTAAACCAAATTCGAAAACTTTGGTCAAAAGCTAATCCTTCGTTTTTAATTGATGGTAGCCAAATAATTAATAGCATTAAAAGAAATAAACCAATATTCGTTCTCGTAAATAAATGACTTGAGAAAAAATCAGTGGTCCGACTAGCGGCAACATAATATACGCCAGTTAATATTCCAGTAAGCCCCTGAATACCAAAAGCCTGAATGGGGCGCTGTTCTTGCATAAAACGTTCATAAGTCACTTGTCCCAAAGTGGCCAACATCATACCAACTATACTCGCATAGACACCCGTTTCAACCATTATCATCGGTTGATCATAAGGTGCGTGGTTCATATACATCACTAAAGTAGTCGCAATAACACCAAAAAGTATGACCATTGGAAACCGTATCAAGCTGCTTCTCCATTCGCTAAGAGATTGAAATTTTCGCATCATCAACACCTCCGAAATAGATATTTACCCTTTGAAACCGCTTTTACTTTTATCTTATTATAACATTAAGTTGATCAAACATAAAACCACAAGGCAGTATATATTAGATCAGCACAATCATACAAACCATGGTGATTTCTATTCCAAAAAAAACGCAGCTAGGTGATTGATGACCTAGCTACGTTAAAAAAGATTAATCTAATTTATCATTTTCATAATGATGCGTGAGCTCTAGCTGGTTAAAAGCTTGTTGACGTTGTACTTCATAGATGACTAAAGCAGCACAATTAGATAAGTTTAATGACCGCACATGGGTATCGTCCATTGGAATACGAATGCATTGGTCTTCATGAGCACGCATAAAGTCCTCAGGTAATCCAGTTGTTTCTTTACCAAACATCAAGAATATGTCTTGATCTTGATCATTGTTGCCAAAATCAATATCTGAATAAATATGATGGGCAAATTTTGTTACTAAGTATAAACGTTGATCTCCTAAATACGCCATAAAGTCATCAAGACTAGCATGGTAAGTGATATCTACAGCGTTCCAATAATCCAAACCTGCACGTTTTAAATGTTTATCATCTGTCTTGAAGCCAAGCGGTTCAATTAAATGTAAATGGGTGTCAGTTGCTGCACACGTACGGGCAATATTACCGGTATTTGCTGGAATTTCTGGTTCAAATAATACAATATGATTCGTCATCCTGTCGCTTCTTTCTATATAGATACTATGTCACGTATACGAAATCAAATGGCTTCTTTCGTCCACTGATTATATCATATTTTATACTGAGTCAACGGACAGTTCCAGATGTCTTTATGGTATTTTCATCTACACGAAACATTTATTTTGTTATCATAATGAATAGAAAAAAATATCGCCGTTCTAACTAGCGGTTTGAAAGGATTAACTATGAAACAAAATAAAAAGAATACTAGTACCGCCAGTTGGCATCTAGTATTTGTCATGGCCGGAGCGATGACTGCCACGCTAATTGGGTCAGGTTTTGCAACGGGACAAGAGATTATGCAGTACTTCGTTGCCCACGAATGGACGGGTATTTTAGGTGTTATGACCACCTTCCTCGCAGTAGGCTTTTCAGGTAGTGAATTTTTTAAAGCAGGTTTTGCTGGTAAGCAAAATTTAGATAGTCCAAATGACGTTTTTAAAGTATTTGCCGGGAATAAAATTGGTGCTATTTATAAATACATCACTTTAATTACCCTGTTTTTAACCTACGCAGTTATGGTTGCTGGTGCAGGCGCTACCATCCAACAACAATTTGACTTGCCTGTTTATGTGGGATCCGGCTTTATGTATGTCGTTTCTGCTATTACTGTCATGTTAGGAATGAATAAAATTACGCATATATTAGGAAATATTGGACCAGCCATCGCCATCTTTGCAATTATTTTAGGTTTACTCAGTTTTTTTACTTATCACGGAGATCTTAGCCAAGTAACAGATATGGTACACCAGGCGATTGCTTCCCGCACAATCCAAGCAGCATCAGGAAATTGGCTAGTATCTGCCTTAAACTATGTTGGCTTAATCATTATTTTAAATGCTGGTTTTATCGCCCAAATAGGCATTCAAGCAAATAAACAAATGGAAACAAAGCTAGCTGCCCTTTTATCATCTGGGATTTATGCCTTAGGTATTTTTATTTTATACATGGCCTTTCTAGGTGCTTTCTCTCTAGTTGCAGGTGCACAGGTGCCAACATTAACCATCGCTAATCAATTAAATCCTTGGTTAGCTTATGCTTTTATTATCATTATTTTACTAGCTATATATTCTACTGTGGTGTCAATTTTGTGGAACGTGGCCGCATCTGTCACTACTGATAAAACAAGCGCCAATAAAGTAGCAACAGCTGTTTTAGGACTAATCGCCACAGCTATTGGCTTATTTCTGCCCTTTGACCAATTAGTTAATCTAGTTTATGTAGTAGCAGGCTATTTCGGCATTGTTTTTTTATTTATCATGATTTGGCGGTCAATAAGGAACGCTTCAGCCAATCATTAGATTGGATTGGGTAACTTGCCTTTTTATGATACAATATAAATGAAGGTTTAGCATTAAGAAGAAAGAAGGAGTTTAAATGCAAATAGGAATACCTAAAGAAATTAAGGCACAAGAAGACCGTGTGGGGTTAACGCCTGATAATGTTAGGACCCTTGTAAATAATGGACATACTGTCTTAATAGAAGAAAATGCTGGTATAGGATCAGGATTTACTGATGAAGAATACGTATCAGCTGGTGCAAAAATTGAAAGTGATCCAGCCAAAATTTGGGCTAGCCAAATGGTTATTAAGGTAAAAGAACCATTAGCTTCTGAATATGATTACTTCCATGAAGATTTAATATTATTTGCCTACTTCCACTTAGCACCTGAAAATGAATTAACTGAAGCTTTATTAGCAAATAAAGTAACGGCTATTGCTTATGAAACTATGGTAGAAAACGGTGCCTTACCATTATTAACACCAATGTCTGAAGTTGCTGGACGAATGGCTATTCAAGTTGGTACCCATTATCTTGAAAAACAAAACGGTGGCTCTGGTACCTTAATTTCGGGCGTACCTGGTGTTGCTCCTGGCCATGTTGTGGTTATTGGTGGCGGAACTGTCGGTTATAATGCTGCTAAAATAGCTGTTGGTATGGGTGCTCGCGTCACAATTTTAGATGTAAATACTGGTCGCCTCGGTGAATTAGAAGATCTTCTAAACGATAAAGTCACTACTTTAATGTCTAATGAAGAAAATATCCGTCAAGTGATCAAAGACGCTGATATTGTAGTAGGTTCAGTATTAGTAACTGGTCGCCGTGCTCCAGTACTGGTTTCAGAAGACATGGTGAAAACTATGAAACCTGGATCTGTCTTGGTTGATATCGCAGTTGACCAAGGTGGGAACTTTGAAACAACTCACCCAACAACCCATCAAGATCCTATTTACGTAAAACATGATGTCATCCACTATACAGTAGCAAATATTCCTGGAGCAGTGCCACGCACGTCAACTCTTGCATTAACAAATGCCACAATGAAATATGCTAGCCAGATTATCAATCAAGGCGTTGAAGCTGCTGCTAAAAGAAATGAAACAATCCTAACTGGTATCAATACTTACCAAGGTTACTTGACACACGAAGGGGTAGCTGAGTCACAAAATCGTACTCATACACCTATCCAAGATTTATTAAAATAATAAATGCTAGCTAATAGCACATCAAAAGAGCCGCATCTCATTATGGAAATGCGGCTCTTTTCTATCGAATAATCTTCCGTAATCAAATATCACTTTCAATCAACTTACAGTGGCCTAACGTGCAAATACGGCTGTTCTTTTTAGGAAGTTTTGCGTACGCTCTTCTTTGGCATTGTCAAACACTTCTTCAGGTGTTCCTTGTTCAACAATTACACCATTCTACATGAAGATTACCCTATCAGCCACTTCATAAGCAAATTGCATTTCATGCGTTACAATCACTAAAGTAGAGCCACTTTCGGCAACATCTTTAATAACTTCTAGCGTTTCCCCTACCAATTCAGGGTCTAAGGCAGACGTTGGTTCATCAAATAAAATGACTTCAGGGTTTAAAGCTAAAGCACGTGCAATACCAACCCTTTGCTGTTGTCCACCGGAAAGTTCATGTGGATAATGGTGCTCTTTTCCTTCCAAACCTACTTTTGCTAAGAGTTTAAGCCCTTTGTCACTTGCTTCTTTTTTCGGTACCTTTCGAGCGATCACTAAACCCTCGATCACATTTTCAAGTGCAGTGCGGTTAGAAAACAATGCATATTGTTGAAAAACCATGGCTGTTTTCTTGCGAATATCTAAAATTTCTTTCTTAGACACCTTTTCAAAATTCACTTTTTGGTCACCTATTTTTAAGTATCCTTTATCCGCTCGTTCTAAAAAGTTTAGGCAACGTAAGAAAATTGTCTTTCCTGAACCACTAGGGCCAATAATTACGACCACTTCCCCCTGGTTAATAGTTAAATCAATTCCTTTTAAAATTTCATTTTAGTCAAACTTTTTGTGAATATTCTCTACTTGTATCATAGGACACTTCCTCTCACAACTTTTCTAGTATAATGACGTTCAAATAGATGGGAAACTTGTTCTACTGCAAACGATAGTGCCCAATAAATGATAGCTGCTGCAATATATGATTCTAGGAATGTATAACTTGTCGTAGCAGTAATTAACGCCCCATTTAACACATCTACCACTGACACTAAAGATACTAATGATGAAGCTTTGATCAAGACAATAAGTTGACTACAAATCATCGGTAAAGCGATTGGCATCATCTGTGGAAAGATCACTCGGATAATTGTTTGAGATTGTGTTAATCCAATAGAAGCCGCAGCATCCCACTGTGCTTTAGGGATAGCTGCTAGAGCGCCACGAAAAATTTCTGATAAGGAAATGCTAGCAGTAAATGCCAGAACGAAAATACCAATGTATTCACGATTAATATCTGAAAAGCGGATTGGTAAACTTAAGCTGGTCACTACTTGGTCAAATAAATCTGAGAACAGTAAGTAAGCGACCATTAAACTTAAAACGACAGGAATCCCTTTGGCAATAGTAACAAGTCCGTTTAGGCACCTACCTAAAATAGGTACTTGATAAAAACGTGCTAAGGCAATAAGTAACCCAAACAAACTACCAATCAGTAAAGGTATAAAAGCTAATCTTAAAGTGACCGGAATAAAGGGAATGGCCGCTTTAAAGGCTTCTGAAATAGCTGTAAAATCAATAGGCATATAAAAGCCCCTTTCCTTATTTAGTATAATCGGCACCTAGAATTTCGACTGAAAGTTCAGATAAGGTACCTTCTTCACGCAATTCTTTAATGGCGCTGTCTACAGCAGATTGTAATTGCTCATCACCTTTCTGGAATACGTAGTAAATACCAGCAGTTTTAAGGGCTTCATCTGACGGTTGAAGATGGATATCGAATTGTTTATTATATTTATCGACATCAAATTTCGTAAGAATTGCTGCATCAGCGGTACCATTTTTTAGTCCAGATACTAATAATTCACCCGTTGCTTCACTATAAACAATTTCAATAGCGTCTTCATTTTCTGCATTATATGTTTCTAGTATATTGGCGACTTCACTAGCAGGAGATGCAAATACCTTTTTCCCTTTAAGTCATCCAATGACTGATAGACTTGGCCAGTACTTTCATCTGCTACGATGTGGTGTGCATAATTGTTATAAGCTTCTTCTCCATATAAATACTTAGCACCGCGCTCGTCATTATACGCATAATTATGGGGCAGCAAGTTGAACCTTATCCGCTGATAATGAAGTCAGGATATTTTTAAAATCCATTGATTCATATTCAAAGTTATATTGGTCTAATTTTTCATCAACAGCCCGTAAAACTTCGATATCATAACCTTGTAATTCCTCATTTTCATCTAGACAGACGAATGGTTGATAAGCATTCCCAGTCCCAACAACAATTGTTTCGGCATCCGGGTTAGCTGCTGCTTGATTATCCTCTGCTGCACCAGCATTGCCACAAGCTGCTAGCAACAATACTGAGGTAATTCCTGTTAAAATAAACCGTTTGTTCTTTATCTGATGTGTCACTTTCTTCATCATATTTTCTCCACCTTTATTCACTTATTGGGTGTAATCGTCACCTAAATATTCAATCGAAATTCCGCTAAAGTACCCTCATCTATTAATTCTTGTAAAGCACCATCAACAGCATCTTTCAACTCTTCATCTGCCTTATCATATAGGAAGTAAGTTTTAGATACACTGATTGGTTCAGAAGTAATTTCTAAGTTAGCGTCGAACTGTTCATTATATTTGTTGGCATCGTATTGGGTTAAAATTGCTGCATCTGCCGTACCATTTTTTAAGCCAGTAACTAAGAGTTCACCAACATTTTCATTATAGACAATCGTAATTTGTTCATCCGTATTTGGATGTTCGCTATTATATTGCTCTAATAAGTAGGCTACGCTAGAACCTGGTGATGCAAAGACCTTCTTGCCTTGTAGTTCATCCAAGTTACTATATTGATCCTCACCAGCTTCGTTGGCAATATATAGGGTGTAGTCAGTATATCCTACGTCCCCGTATAGATATTTAGATGTTCTTTCGTCATTGTATTCATATTGATGAGCTGCTAAATCAACCTTACCAGCTGATAATGAAGTTAAAATATTTTTGAAATCTGAAGACTCATATTCAAATTGATAACCATCAAGTTTCTCATCAATTGCTTCAAGGACAGCCACATCATATCCTGTTAAATCACCATTTTCATCTAGGTACACAAATGGCTGATAGCCATTCCCAGTTCCAACGACAACCGTTTCTGCATTTGGATTAGAAGCTGTGGCTTCATCTGTTGCGTTAGCTGACCCGCAAGCTGCTAATAATGTTGTTGTCAGAAATGTTAATAATCCCCATCTTATTAAATTTGAATGATGTCTCATCAATAGGTCTCCCCCTTTTCGCCTTTAAGTGTATAAGTCTGAAATATTTCATCATTTTTAATTAGGATCTCTGGATCAAGTCCTTGTGTTTGAACTTTTGCTTTTGACTGGAATTGGAAACGTTTGGTTAACCAAGTAAATAGTCGTTCCAATAAAATACTCAAAACAATAAAGATAATAGCTGCCACAAAGTAACCTTCAAGTGATCGATAAGTTAAGGCTGCTAAAGCTCTTACCTTACCAATCACATCAATGACACCTAATGAAAAGGCGAGCGATGTATCTTGTAATAAACTAACAATCATGGTTCCTGTTGCTGGGATAGCAATGCGGACTGCTTGTGGTAAGATAATCCGACGATAAGTCTGTCCCCTAGTTAAGCCGACTGATGCCGCAGCCTCCTTTTGGTCAGTTGCTACACTTGAAATAGCAGACCGGAAGATTTCTGAGAAAAAGGCCGCTGTACTCAATCCATACGTGATATAAACATAATCAATCTTTTCAATATTGGCTAAAGCGGTAAAGATAATTGGCAGACCATAGTAAACCAAGAATAATTGCACTAATATCGGTGTCCCTCTGATAAAAGATACGAATACCTGACTTATTTGAGATAAAACAGGTATTTTTTCAATTCTAATAAAAGCGATAAGCAATCCAAGTACCATACCAACAGCTGTTGCAACTGCTACGATTGCTAGTGTGATGGGGAGTGCAGATAGTATTTTTGGGAAAAAGGATTCAACATATTCCCAATTAAAAAATGCTGACATGAGTTTCTCCTCCTAATTGTTGTAAACTTTTGTTGGCTATTCAGCCGTCTTTGTATGTATTACTTTTCCAAATCCTTAAATGGTTAAATCTTCATATTGATAATATGAGGCCTCAACGCGTAGGACACTTTCGTTAAACCGTTCTGGAATTAGCACCTTATATAAAGAAACACCAATATCATTTGGATCTTCTCGAGTCCCTAAAATTTGATAACCATTTCTTAAATACATATCTAATAACCAAGGATGTCTTTTACCAGAAGTCCCTAATACATAAGCTGGTGCTTTTAAAGTTTTGATTAAAAACTCTTCTTCTACTTGTTTAAGGAATTTCTTTCCAATCCCCTGCTCCTTAAATTCATTAGCAGTGGCAAACCACCACAAGAAAGGATAGTGTGAAATTGGCGTATCACTTTCCCAAGGTTGCCTAATAGTAATCGTCGAAATCAATTGTTCATCTCGTTCCAATACTAATGCGATGCCTGTTTCGATGTTTTCTGTTACAGATGCCAGAGTAGCATTAGTTGACGGCCAATCAATACCTAAATCTTTAACTTCTTGGAATGCTTCTTGAATTAATGCTAAATATGCTGGTGCATCGTCTTTTGTAGCAATTCTTATACGATTTTTTCCCATCTTGCTTCCTCCATAATCACTTTGTGTCCTATACGACTGGTAAATCTATAAAGTTGTTCATCAATTCTATTTGTCACGCTATCACTAATCATAAAATCTTGGTCCCCTTTCACCACCTGATCTTGCGTCGCAAAGGTTGATTGTAAAAGCTCCTCAGTACCCAATTCTTTTAAAACAGGTTCCAAAGCATATTGCAGGGCTAACAAGTGGTGTTTAGATCCCCCTAATCCTAAAGCATAAACAACCTTATCTTGTAGTGCTTTTTTAGGTAACACATCTAAATAGGCTTTTAAAATACCCGAATAACTACCTTGAAAGATTGGTGTAAAAATTAATACCCCATCCGAATTCAAAACCTGTTGATTAACAGCTTGAATTGTCTTATCCGTATAATCCGCTGTCATTAAAACCTCGGCTGGCAGCATATGCGCCTGTATCACATTCGTTTGAATCTTGTACTCAAATAAAACTTGCTGAGCATAGGCTACCAAACCATTTAGTCGTGAAGATAATGAATTAGCGCCTACAATTAAAGTACTTTTGTCATACCCTTCCCTCTTTCTTGGTGAATCTTTCTACTCATTTTCTACATCTATCATTGCTAAACAACAAAACCCCTCCCTAATAAACAAACCTGTCTATTAAGAAGGGGCGATTTGTTATTGACCGCGGTGCCACCCTTATTTAAATTGTTCCAACAAACAATCTCTCATTCAGTAAATACTGAAAAGTATAACGACCTCACCCGTCTATCCAGCTTTCACTGACTAGATGCTCAGAGCTCATTTTCATTATCGATAAACATCTGATTCCACCACACTCAGACTCGCTGTAGATTACCTGCATAATTACTCTACTCTTCAAAGCAATTGGTTATCAAAATGATTTGCAACTTTTGCTTGCAGTAAATTTAACAAATTTAAACGAACTACTTCAATATTACTGCCTAGAAAAAACAATCTATGAATGCCTATTTACTTAAAAAAAGTTTTAGAGCAAAACAGGTAAAACGCTTGTCTTATCTATCTTCTCATTTAATTATCATGTTTTTTTAATCGTTAACCGCTATCATCACTGATATAGAACTAGCAAAAGTAAGCATCAACAAAAGGCAAATAAGATACAATAATTGTATCTTATTTGCCTTTTGTTCAAAATCATTCTTTTTATAAAACACTTTAATATAAGTATTTGACAGACAATAAATGCTGAAATTCGTAAATATTATAAGTTATCATTTGACCTCAATAATCGATCAATCATATTGAAAATGAATAGTTGCCCCCAAAAAAATAGGTATGACCACACAGCGATCATATCTATATTTCAAAATACTTATATGTGAATTGATAGACCTTAATTAAGTGTACCGAGACTGAAACTATCTAGTATGACTTGACAGTAAAAGAGATTTTCCAGCCTCTTTATTTCTTTTGAATATTATTCTGCAGAAGGATGTTCAAAAGCTGGTTCTAAGTGACCATTTGCAGCTAATTCTTCCAAGTAGTCATACACTTCTTGAGAGGTGAAGGCTGCTTTCAAGGCATTTATTTTATCTGAATCGATATTGCCTTCGCGTGTAACCAGTTGAATAGCAAATCGATTAGATTCATCTTCTTCTAAGAAAAGAGCATCAGATGGTGTTAAACCAATTTCCGAAATATATGTTGGATAGTTAAATACTAAGTCAACCCCATCTTCATATGAAGCATTTAAATTCAATAAATCTACATGAGTAAATGTTAAGTTTTTATCGTTTTCTGTTATGTCATCTACTGTTACAAAAGTTTCATCCGGTACATCAATCAAACCTTGTGCATCTAAAATATGTAAAGAACGAGCTTCATTAGTCATGTCACTTGGAATAGCCACTTCAGCACCATCTTCAATATCCCCAATACTTTCATATTTAGGGGCATAAAAACCAACAATTGCGTTGTAAATCGGTTGAATAGCTACTAAATCACCATCACGTTCTTCATTAAAGACTTCCATAAATGGTTCATGTTGTGCAAAAGAAGCATCCACTTCATCATTTAAAACCGCTTCATTGTATTGAATATTATCTGAAACTTCAAGCAACTCAATGGTATAAGGTTCTTCCACAGCTTCAGCAGCTAGTTCCACAATATCAGTCATCGGTGTTGTATGTGAAGCGACTTTAATGACTGTATCCTCACTAGTTGTTGATTCAGTAGCTGTAGACTCAGCACTTTCGCTCCCATTTCCACAAGCAGCTAACAATAAGCCTACTGACAACATACCAGTAAATAATAAACCTTTCTTCATAAATCTTACCTCCAAATCTTTCCCAAAAACATTCCCATATACTAAGTTGACATCAACTTATTAAAAAATATTTTTTCATAAATGATGCCAAGAAGACCACCAACACTTACCTATGATCGACTTTTTTCGCAACTTTTAACCCTAACCATTGACAAAGCTGGACAATGACAATAATCATTATAATTGCTGTATACATCATATCGGTTTCATAACGTTGATAGCCATACCTAATCGCGAAATCGCCAATACCACCACCACCAACAACTCCCATAATCGTTGAATAGGAAATGAAAGACACAAAGGCCGTTGTATAGCCAATAATCAAAGATGACTTAGCTTCAACGAATAAGAATTTAGTGACCAATTGCCAAGTATTAGCGCCTAAAGCATCCGCCGTTTCCAAGACGCCTCGATCTACATCCATTAAAGATTGCTCAACAAATCGAGCATAGAGGGCGATGGCAATCACCATCATCGGAAATGACGCAGCTACTGGGTCCCCCGTTGCACGTCCATAAGTTGCTCGAATTAACGGTTGCATAGATACCACCAAAAGTAAGAAAGGAAATGACCGAATGATATTAATGATAAAAGACAACACTTGATAAACAACATTATTCGCCCGTGGATTGTCTTCATTCGTTAGAAATAAAAGTGTACCTAAAGGCAAACCTAAAATAATCGCCGCTATCATAGCGAATCCCATCATGATGCCTGTTTCGCCAAGACTTTCAATGATATCAGGCTTAAAATCAATCAACCGTTCCCAATAAACTTGTAAGTTACTCATGACCTGTTAGCACCTCCAAGACCTGATGTGCGTAAGGCTGGCTATTGTCACAAGCTGCCTGTATATCTGATTGAACTGTGAGCACTTGACTGATTTGACCATTTTCTAATATAGCTGCTCTCTGGCACAATGCCTTAATCACTTCCAACTCATGTGTTACTACAATCATAGTCATAGGATAAGCATCATAAGCTGCCTTTAGAACATTAACAATTTCACCCGTAGTGCGCGTGTCTAGGGCCGATGTGGGTTCGTCAGCTAATAAGATTTTAGGACGTGTAATTAAAGCTCGTGCAATGCCAACTCGCTGTTTCTGTCCACCTGACAATTGACTTGGATAGTGATTCCTTTTATCTTTTAAACCCACAAAGCCTAACACTTCATCTACTGTTAAAGGGTTATCATATTGATGTAGACTCAAAGGTAAAGCCACATTTTCAGCCACTGTTTTGTTATTGAGGAGATTGAATTGTTGAAAGACCATGCTAATATCTTTTCGAAATGTCCGTAGTTCTTTAGTAGATAGTTCATTCACTGAGACATTGTCTACAACTACCTGCCCCGAAGTAGGTCTTTCTAAAGCATTAATAAATCGTAGTAAAGTAGACTTTCCCGCACCACTCTCGCCAACCAAACCGAATATTTCTTGATTTTGAATGGTTAGTGTCACTTGATTGAGTGCTTGTATACGCTTACCACTATTCATAAAATCCTTCGCTACTTGCTTAAATTCAATCATGTACCTTTCACCTTCTTATATATCTTGTGTTCCATATTACCAACATTTATCCTTGATGTCTAGCACATTTAACTGTTATATTACCAACGTCAATCTGTTATATAAATAATTGTACAGTTAGAAAAAGGTCGAGAAGTTAACTTCTCGACCTTAGCAATTTATAGGCTATCCAAAAAACTATTAACCTAAGAATATCAAGCTATTCTTTTAAAAATATCTTTTTAAAATACGATAACTGGTAAGCCAATATAAGCTAATTCGTAAACTTTGGCCATTGTTGCTGGCGGTGTATTAATACACCCTAGGGAACCATTTTGTTGGTAAGTATTTCCACCAAAGTTTGATTGCCAATTCGCATCATGAATTCCTTGTCCTGTATAATCAAAGGCCATCCAATAATCTACTGGTTGAGCATAATCTTTTTTCGTTCTTGGATTATACCCTTTTAGAACAGATGGGTTTTCCATGTTCCAGATTTCATAAGCGCCTGGCACCGTGTCAGTACCTGTATTCCCACTTACGATATCAGTCGCAATCATTTGTTCACCGTCAATATAAACAAACATCTTTTGTTTACTTAAATCTACTTCAATATAAGATGTACCAAAGAAATCATCTTGATTATAGCCACTACCCCAAACATTTGGTTCAATGACAGTATCTTCACCAGAAAGAACAGCTTCAGAAATCCGTTGTGTAGTCATGTCACGCTCAATATACCAACCATAAGTGCCAGATGTCACTGTAACTTCACCTGATTCAGTAGATTGGAATTGATGATTTTGATTTAAACCGGCATTCTCAACATTCCACTCATATAAGTATTGATCAATTGCCTCTTCATCTACTTGAACTTCTCCTTGATCATCCGTACTTACCCATGCAGCCAACGTCTCACTTGGAATATTCACTACTTCATCTTCAATTTGTAATCCAATCTTCGCTGATAAAATAGCTTTCAATTTAGCTTTCGCTGTTTGAATAACTTCATCATCGCTTGTTACTGTTGGCTTCACATAAGCATCAGCTAATGCTAATTCACTTGTTCCTGCTTCAACTTTGGATAGAATAGCATCCGCTAACGAATCTGATGTAACCTCCGTTCCCTGCGTTTCAGGAACCACTTCCACAGCCTTAGTATCATCGTTAATCACTACCTGGGCATTGGTTGAAGGTTTGCTATCTGCTTGTTCAATATCTAACTGATCAAAATATGCATTAAAGGCATCACGGTCAACTGTCCATTCATGATTCTCATTAGCATCTACTATTTTTAAAGCATTGCTAACAAATTCTACTGGCCATGTGAAAGTCGATTGTTGTGCTAACAACGTATCGAACGCATCCGTTTCTTTGGGTTTAAAGCCGGCTTCTTGTAAGTTAATTGTAGAGACTTCTCTATTCTGGTCTGTAATTGTCATTGTACGCTCGTTATTCGCTTTTGCCACTGCTACTTCTGCTTCAGATTGCGTCATGCCACTGACATTCACACTAGAAATAGTGGTTGCTGGTAAGAAATGTGATTGATAATAATAAATACCAACCCCATATCCCACTACTAGTACGGCTAAAACTGCCCCAAGTATCCACATCGAAACTTTCTTCATTCAACTATCTCCCTTCACATTTCTATTTGCTTAAAAGCTTTCTTTTATTGTACCGTATTTCTTGTAATATTTCTGTAATATTCAACTAATTTATCATTTTTTAATTATCTAAATAATCTACTTCCACTTTTGAACGAAAAAATAGCCAGGATGCTAACACTTGCACCCTAGTCAAACGCCAACTAGTGGTCTTACTTAGATTTTCTTTTACGTCCAAATGAAAGTTCTACCAATAATGTGGCTAGATAACCAACCACTAAGGTTGAACCAATGAAAGCTAATGTTGACAAGGAAGCTGATCGTGTATCTGTAGCCCACATGCCTTCTTGAAAAATAAAGAAAGCAATCACACCCACAATCAGGAATACCGCAATCTTGAATAGTATACTTTTGATATTAACTTTCAAGTTATTGTCATCTAATTCATCATAATTGTTTCCCAATAAACCACTCAGCTCAATTTTATAGACATGACGAAACGAATGATCGTCCTTAGTTCCCTTACGATTTACATCTCGCTTGTTCAAACTTGTGCCTCCAAAATTCTATTTGGCTAATATTTTCTTATCACAATTAATTACATTATACACCGTTTGACCAGAGGTATTCCAATTTAGATTGAAATTGAATGTGCTATTTGACTCTATTCAATTCAAATATCCCTTGGAATTGCTACTACAAACTTGCAAAGTTCACCAAATAAAAAAGCTGATAGCCATTTTACGACTATCAGCATTCTTTAATCAATTATCTTAAATTGCCACCGTTCGTAGCAATCACATCTTTATACCAATCAAAAGATTTTTTCTTGTAGCGTTCAAGCGTACCTGTACCGTCATCATTGCGGTCAACATAAATGAATCCATAACGTTTAGACATTTGTGCAGTTGATGCTGAAACAAGGTCAATACATCCCCAACTTGTATAACCCATAATATCTACACCATCTAACAAGGCTTCCCCCACTTGTACTAAGTGGTCATTCATGTATTTGATTCGGTAATCATCTTCAACTGTTTTTTCACCATTTGGCCCCTCTAATAAGACATCTTTAGCGCCTAAACCATTTTCAACGATGAATAAAGGTAATTGGTAACGATCATAAAATTGATTTAAGACTAAGCGTAAACCAACTGGGTCTACTTGCCAACCCCACTCAGAAGCTTCTAGATAAGGATTCGCAATCCCCCCCATAATATTCCCTTCACCCGCTTGATATTGGTCACGATTTGCTGCCTCAGCAACCGACATATAGTAAGAGAAAGAAATAAAGTCTACTGTATTTTCTTTCATTACTTCTTTGTCACCTTCAGCAAATTGGATTTCAATATCATTTTCTTCAAAGTAACGATGAATATAAGCTGGATACTCACCACGTGCATGGATATCTGAGAATAAGTAATTTTGGTTTTCAGCTAAGTGCGCAGCCATTACGTCATCTGGATTTGGTGTAATTGGATAAGTTGGCATTGCTAAAACCATACAACCTACTTGAAAGTCTGGATTAATTTCATGAGCAATCTTTGTCACTGAAGCTGAAGCAACTAATTCATGGTGAACAGCTTGATACAAGTCTTGTTTCGATAATTCTTCAGGTGGTGTATCAATACCACCGGACATAAATGGTGCATGTAATACTGAATTTACTTCGTTAAAAGTTAACCAGTATTTTACCTTATCTTTATAACGGTTAAATACAGTTGTGGCATATTTTTCAAAGAAGCCAATTAATTTACGGTTGGTCCAACCATTATATTTCTTCGTCAAGTTTAAGGGTGTTTCATAATGCGATAAGGTTACCAATGGTTCAATACCATATTTGTGGAGCTCATCGAATAAGTCATCGTAGAATTGTAAACCAGCTTCGTTCGGCTCAGCATCGTCCCCATTAGGAAAGATTCTAGACCACGCGATAGAAGTACGGAAAACTTTAAAGCCCATTTCAGCGAATAGGGCCACATCTTCTTTATAACGGTTATAAAAATTAATCCCCACTAACTTCAAGTTATCTTCTGTTGGACCATCTGTAATTTCGCCCATTCCACCATTAGGCGTAACATCTTGAACAGTTAATCCTTTACCGTCTACATCAAAAGCACCTTCAAATTGATTGGCAGCAGCAGCTCCGCCCCATAAGAAACCATCTGGAAATCTATATTGACCCATTCTACAATTCGCTCCATTCTTTATTATTTTATCATTCAATTTATTTACACAACTAGGATACCATTAAAGCGCTTTCTTGTAAAATGATTACCATCAAAAAACATTATACCCTTATAAAAACATAAATAAACAAAGTTGTGTGGATAGAAAATCATGATATTCTCGCTCTTTTCAGTGAAAACAATTTGTCTTTGGACAAAATTTGTTCCATATAATTGAAAAAAGCCACTCTCGTAAAAGAGTGACTTTAAATTCAAATCAGCAAATTCGGATTAGGAGCGTGCTGCTTGCCCATTTGTTTCAATAACTTCTTTATACCAGTCGAATGATTTCTTCTTAGAACGGTGTAAGTCACCACTACCATCATCTTGGCGGTCAACATAAATTAACCCATAACGTTTAGACATCTCACCAGTACCTGCTGATACTAAGTCGATAATCCCCCATGGTGTATAGCCCCATAATGGAATGCCATCTTCTTCAACAGCATCCATAAATGTATTGATATGTGCTTTTAAATATTCAATACGATAATCGTCGTTGATTGAACCGTCAGCTTCAACTTTGTCTACAGCACCTAGACCATTTTCTACAATAAATAATGGTTTACGGTAACGGTCCCATAATGCATTCATTGTTGTACGTAAACCTAATGGGTCAATTGCCCAGCCCCATTCAGATTCTTTTAAGTAAGGGTTCTTCACACCTTTAAAAGCGTTCCCTGTTACCATATCATCAGAAGAGATTTCAGCTTTTGATACACGACTTGAGTAATAAGAGAAAGTAATGTAATCTACGGTATTTTCTCGCAAGATTTCTTCATCTTCAGCCGTAATCCTAATATCAATTCCTTCATTTTCAAACATGATTTTTGCCCATTCTGGGTATTCTCCACCCGCTTGAACATCAATGAAGAAGTAGTTATCACGGTTACTCAAGTTGGCTGCCCAAACATCCTCTGGGTTAGATGAGTAAGGATAGTATTCCCCAGCTGCTAGCATTGAACCCATTTTAGCTTCGGGATCAATTTCACGAAGTACTTTTGTTATTTTGGCACTCGCTAATAATTCATGATGTGCTGCTGTATACAACACTTGTGTCCGTTCTGCTTCGCTTAAGTCGCCTAAGTAAATCCCTGCACCCATAAATGGTAAATGTAGCAACATATTAATTTCATTGAAAGAAATCCAGTATTTTACTTTACCTTTATAACGGTTAAATAAAGCTGTTGCATAATTCACGAATAAATCAACCATTCTACGGTCACGCCATGAACCCAACTCATCGATTAATGTTTTTGGTACATCAAAGTGATTGATTGTTACGACCGGCTCAATACCATATTTTAACAGTTCATCGATAACAGCTTCATAGAATTTTAGTCCTTCTTCGTTTGGTTCTGATTCAAAACCTGTAGGAAAAATGCGGGACCAAGCCATTGAGAAACGGTAAGATTTCATGCCCATTTCAGCAAATAAGGCAATATCTTCCTTATAGTGGTGGTAGAAGTCGATGGCTTCATGTGATGGGAAGTGTGACCCTTCTGCCACTTCAGAATAATGCAGTTCACCGGCTGTTACAGCAAATCGTTGTTCACCATGAGGTATTAGGTCAACACTTGTTAACCCCTTACCCCCTTCAAGGTAGCCACCCTCTAATTGATTAGCGGCAGTAGCGCCACCCCATAAGAAATCTTTAGATAATTCTCTAGACATATTCATACTCCTTTTCTTTTATTTCACAATCGTGAATAAATAATCATTTTCAGCAACAGCTGGTGCTGTTGTGGTTAAAACATCTGTAAAGTTATCCGTATTGGTTACTATTACAGGTGTTATCGTATCATAACCAGTCTCATTAATGGTACCGATTTCAAACTCGACAAGCAAATCTCCAGCAGATACTTTCTGTCCTTCTTCCACATGAATAGTGTAGCCGCGACCATCTAAATTCACAGTATCTAAGCCGATATGAATCAATAATTCTACGCCAGTATCTGTCGTAATACCAACAGCATGTCCAGTTTTGAAAAGTACAGAAACTGTTCCGTTAGCTGGCGCAAGGACCTTGCCCTCACTTGGTTGAATAGCTACCCCTTTACCTAAAGCACCACTAGCAAACACTTCATCTGCAACAGCTGATAATGGTAAAATGTCACCGACTAATGGGCTAGCAATAATTTCTTCTTTAGCAGATACTGCCATTTCCGCATCGGATACAGCACCTTCAGTACTAGCAGTCTCACCTTTTAATGGATCAGAGGTTAGCGTTTCATTTGGCAATTCTTCTGCTAAGCGATTTACTGGAAATACCATTTGTAAAATAAAACCAATGGCTACCGCAATGGCGTATGAAATCACAACATTCCAAAAGTTTGCGCCAAGGTTTCCTTCATTATCAATCATGTTCATCAAGCTAAAAATACCTAATCCACCTGTACGATACGCTGTAGTTGCTGTCGCACCAGCATACGCACCAGCAAAAATATTCGCTATGATTGCATAAACAAATGGCTTTCTTAATGGAATCATGATTCCGTAGATAACAGGTTCAGTAACGCCGAATAGAGTTGAAATTGTACCTGGAATGGCAATATCTTTTAACTTCTTCTCTTTGCCTTTAACTAACATAGCAATTAAGACACCTAGCACACCAAATGTTGAAATTTGCATTAGTGGTCCAAGTGGGTTTAACCCTGTTTCAGCTAATAATAAGTATGAAATTGGAATAATCCCCCAGTGCAATCCAAAGATGACTAATAACTGCCAAGAAGCAGCAAGTAACGCACCGAATACTAAAGGTGATACACCTTGCAACCAAGTAAAGAATACACCAATCAGGCTAGCTGCCCATGTCGCAATTGGTCCAACAACCATTAAAGCAATCGGTACAGCAATCATAATCGTAAAGAATGGGGTTAAAAATGAATTCACTGTTGATGGAATCCGTTTCTTGAACCATTTTTCTAATCGAGCGCCTAACCAAACCGCTAAAATAATTGGAATAATCGCTGAGAAGTAACCATTTGAAGGTAAGATCAATGGTAAGCCAAAGACTGTTGAATAAATATCTGAAGCAAATGGTGTCCCCTCAAATAACGTATATAACACATCATTTTGCATTGATGCTGAAAGTGCTGGATGTAAGAAAGCAACTGCAATTGCTAAGGCTGTAAAGACATTCATCTTCAGCTTTCTAGCTGTAGTCACTGCAACCATCACTGGTAGGTACTGGAAGAAGGCATCTCCAGCTGCTTGAAGTAAGAGATATAAACCACTGTTTCCAGCATTTAAGCCCATCGTTCCCAATATCGCTACAATACCTTTGATCATCCCTGTTGCCGCAAGAGGCATCAAGAACGGTTGGAAAACACCTGAAATAAAGTCAATGGCTTTGTCAACTAACTTACGGTCATCTTTTTCCGGTTCATCTTGACCATTAGATTCATCCCCACCTAAATTAGTTGACGCTACAATGGCTTCATACACATTGGAAACTTCATTACCAATGACAACTTGATACTGGCCAGATGCTTTCATAACAGTCACAACGCCATCTAATTGCTTAATGGTATCTGTATCTGCCTTTGATTCATCCTTTAAATTAAACCGTAAACGCGTAACACAATGACGCAACCCATTAACATTCTCTTCACCACCGACATTTTTAACAATATCGTTTGCTAAAGCTTTATAATCTTTTATTGCCATTTCTAATCCCTCTTTTCATTTTTTACACAAAAAAACCCAAACAAAAACATAGCGAAATAAAGAGTCTCCCCTTTACTATGTTTCCATTTAGGTTTTGCCTGCTAATCAGTAACAATCCATAGTGGAATGTATATTCTTTTGTAAGCGCTTAATACACCATCATAATATCACGTTCATTTATATAAAGCAAATACTTTTTCAAAAGACATTCAATATTTAGCATTTTATTACACTTGATCTATCACTTGATTCAATTTGCAAAAGATACTTGAACTCCCGCAGTAATTACCAAACTTCTGCTATGATCATTTTATCCGCAAATAACTGTTACTTCTTTGCCCTACAATTCTTCATCTTCTGATATGAAATAAGACCATGCTTCTCAACATCGTTATATTTTCTTATATTAGTTGGATTCAATTAAACGGTTTATATGGATCGCTAAATATGACTTCTCTTCAGCCGTAATTCTGTAGGCATATTGATGTTGAATATAATCATCAACCTTTTCCGCACAAGCCGTCGCTTTAGGGTAATTTTCCTTTACTTGATCATATAAAAACTGCCCTGAACCATTTTGCGCTTCTCCTTGAATAACCCTCAAGGCAAAATACTGCAGATGGGTCATAAAGCGATTATAGGCAATTGACTCCGTATCAAACTTTTTGCCGAAAAAAAGTGTCACTACTTCTAGAATACCTCGCACAATCTTGACGACTTCCATAGTTTGGTTCATCTGACCTTGGTTCATCCGTGCATTCACTAAATGTAAGGCAATAGACGATGCTTCATCATTGGGTAAGCGCACACGAAGATAGTTCTCAATAATATCTAAGGCCTGATAGCCAATAGCATATTCATCCGGAAAAAGTCGTCGAATATTCCAAGCAAGTGGATTGGTAATGACAAGCCCTTTTTCAAATCGTTCCAAGGCAAAATGAATATGGTCAGCCAAAGTAATATAAAGATTTGCTTGATATTTTTCCCCAAGTTCGGTAGTTGCTAGGTCAATAATTGCTAACAGGCTATCAATTTCAGGCGTAGATAAGGTAACAAATAATTCTTCGACAGGAATATCTACAGCATTTTCTTTAAAAATTTTTTCAATTTTATTTTGGTCAACCAAATTCCCTATCCGCTGACTAAAGCCTAACCCCTTACCCATTGCGACAACTTCATCACCCTCTTCATCTAGCGCTAATACAGCATTGTTATTGAATATTCGCACGATTTGCACGCTGACACCCCCGAACGCTTTTCCTATTGAAAATAATATAGCATGTTACCGGTTTCTTTTTCAACTTATACTGACTTAAATAATTAGAACCATACAATTTGACATCTCTTAATATCTTCGATTATTATATAAGTGTTATATATGAAAACGTTTTATTTCATTAAAAGGAGCCTAATTAATGACAAGTAAGTATATTTTTCTAGATGTAGATGGTACCTTAGTAAGTTACGAGAACATTTTACCTGATTCAGCTGTAGAAGCCATTCATCAGGCCCAAGCGAACGGCCACAAAGTTTTTACAGTCACCGGTCGCTCAAAAGCCGAAATGTATAAAGAAATTTTAGATATTGGATTTGATGGTTATGTAGGTGGAAACGGTAATTATATTGAAGTAGATGGAGAGATTATTTACCATAAACACCTTACTGGTGAAGAAACCCGTAGAATTGTTGATTGGTTGTTAGAACGCAACTTAGAATTTTACTTAGAAGCAAATTCTGGCTTATACGGGTCAAGCGGATTTAGAGAACGCGGTCGCCAAACCGTACAAGATTATGTAGCTTACAAAGGTAATCGTAATCCTCATGACGTTTCAGTCGAATCTGCATTCCCTGAAATGTTATTTGATCAAGATCTTTACCGTGATGATATTAACAAGATTTCCTTTATTTTGGAATCATACCAAGATTACCTTGATGCCAAAGAGGCTTTTCCTGATTATCAAGTGGGAACTTGGGGTGGTCGCGGCGAACATGCCCTCTTTGGTGATGTAGCTTTAGCCAATATTACTAAAGAAACAGCTATTAAGGATTTATTAGCCCATGAAAATATCGATGTCAAAGATACTTTCGCTTTTGGAGATGCCAAAATTGATATTCCCATGTTTAATATTTGTGAGACAGGTGTTGCTATGGGAAATGGCGGCGATGAGATTAAAGCTGTTGCTGATTATATCACCGATGCTGTAGAAGACGATGGCTTATATAATGCATTTAAGCACTTTAACTTAATCTAACTTTATTGAGGAGTGATTTGTCATGAAATATGTCCAATTAGGTAATTCAGATTTATCTGTTTCTCGGATTTGTTTAGGCTGTATGGGTTTTGGCGATCCAGAAAAGGGAGGACACGCTTGGACTTTAAACCAAGAAGACACTACTGCTATTATCAGTCACGCACTAGATCAAGGCATCAACTTTTTTGATACAGCTATTGCTTACCAAGGTGGAACAAGTGAGCAATATGTCGGCAAGGCTCTTAAGCAGCTGGCAAATCGGCAAGATATCGTCGTAGCCACTAAATTTCTCCCTCGAAGTGAAGAAGAACGCCACAATCAAGTAAGTGCCCATCAACATATCGAGCAATCACTAAATACCAGTTTAACTAATCTAGGTATGGACTATGTTGACCTCTATATTTATCATATGTGGGACTACCACACACCAATGACAGATATTATGCATGCTTTAGATGCTATGGTTAAAGCTGGAAAAACGAGATATATCGGCATTTCTAATGCTTATGCCTATCAAATCGCTACTGCCAACGCATATGCTCGTGCTAACAATCTAACCGAATTTATTTCTATACAAGGTCACTACAATCTCATCTTCCGAGAAGAAGAACGAGAAATGAATCGGTTTGCTGATGAAAATAACATTGCCCTTACACCATACTCTGCTTTAGCTTCTGGTCGATTATCTAGGTTACCAGGTGATAACGCAAGCCGTCGAATGAATCTAGACAATTATGCGAAAAGTAAGTACCAAAACACAGCTGATCAAGACCATGCTATTATCTTACGTGTCCATGAATTGGCTGAAAAACACCATGTTACTATGACTGAAATATCATTAGCCTGGCTATTGACTAAGGTGACTGCTCCAGTGGTTGGCGCAACAAAGGTTCACCATATTGATGGTGCAGTTGCTGCTGTTGACCTCACTTTATCCGCTGAAGAAATTCAATATTTAGAAGAATTGTATCCCCCTCACCCACTGGTAGGTGTAATGGCTGATAACCATTAAAATCAAAGTCAAAAAGGTGATTGCGCTTGGCGCAATCACCTTTTTATATTGTTATGATATTATATTTAGATCTTAGAAAGTAAAGAAGTCATCGTCCTCAGCTTCTGCTGCTTCCTCACGTGCTTGTTCTTCTAATAATAAAGTCTTGTCGTATTTTGTAATGAATGGGTAGTAAACAGCAAAGGCTGCTAATACACAGACAAATGATAATATAATCGCACGCCAGTCTGCTGTCCCAATAAAGGCACCGATACCAACAGGCATTGGCCATGGTTGTTGCGCAATAATAGGTTTTACAAAGTCTAATGCTGTTGCAAAGTAAGCAATTGTTGCTGCAACCATTGGTGCACCAATAAATGGTAAGAACATTGATGGGTTATAGATCATTGGCACCCCGAAGATAATCGGTTCGTTAATGTTAAATAATGCTGGAACGATGGCCGTTTTACCTAAGGCTTTCAATTGTTCTGAACGAGCGAAGAAGGCTAAGAATACTGTTAGACCTAATGTAGCACCCGCCCCACCGACAATAACATATCCATTCCAGAACTCACCTGCTAATACGTGGTCTGCACCAGCAGCGTTTTCTGCCATATTTGCTAATAAGATTGGGTTAACTAGAGAAGTGATAATGGTAGAACCGTGAATCCCAACACTCCATAAAGCATGGATTAAGAATACGATAACCAATACCCCAACATAAGTACCCGTAATTTGTGTTACGAAACCAAATGGCGCTTGAATTAATTGGAACAAGTCAGTACCAAACATTACTAAGGCACCGTTTAAGATAATAACAGTAAAAGCAATAACAAATGTTGGTACTAAGGCTGTAAATGAGTTTGCAACCCCTTGTGGTACTGCATCTGGCATTTTAATAACCCAGTTGTTTACAATACATAGACGGTATAATTGCACAGCAAGTACACCCATGATGATCGCTGTAAAAATACCAATCGTACCAAAACGAGTTACCCCGTCACCACCCATTGCCCAACCATTGATAATAGTTGATGCATCAGTGATTTCAGTTGTACGAACCATTGCACCATCTTGCCAAACCAATTGTGGGATAGCCATCAAGAATGCAAATAGTGATAATAAAGCACCGTTAACTGGGTTCATATCTAACCCTTCATCATCAACGTAAACTTTTGTAAATTCATAACCTAGGACAATCGAGAAGTATAGGGATAAAACACCCATAGTGGCTGTATTGGCTAACATGTATAACTCTGTAAAGTTACCGATCGTTGCGTCATAAATACCTTGCAGCGCTGGAACAGCTGTTGGTAATACGTTTAATACCAAGAACATAGACCCAACAATGGTAAATGGAATAACGGCAATACCCGTATTCATAATGGCACGGACAAATTTAGTTGTCGCCAATTTACCTAAGGGGTTCATAATATATTTTTCTAAGAAGCCAAAAGCTCCAGTAGATTTATTTTCTTCAGACATGTTCAACAACTCTTTTCTTCAATTTTTTTCATCATTTAATATGTGTATTTTTCATATCGTTGAATATATTGATATTTCTTATCTTTATTCTTAGCAATTCGTTGAATTTTGAATAAAGATATGCCTGCTACCACTAACCCCACTCCCAGGATAATGTAAACAAGTAATATAGCTTCATCTGACATTCCTAAAAAAGGATATAGATAGTTGAATACGGTTTCGCTAAAAGTTGTAAAAAATAGTAATACGCTTAAAACAAGCTGCACTTGAAAATATATTTTTGAAAATTTCAATGTATTGTCATGTGTCCAATACAGTCGTAAATATTCAAATGCGGCCATTCCCCCAATTATTACCATAATAGCTGGCAGAACAACTGATGAAACTTGTGTAAATAGATTCATAAACAGCCAATATAAATTGGCAATAACACTAAAGGCTAAAGCATAACGAATAAATAAGAAACGATTAAACTTAAAGTTCCGCAAAGCCAATTCTTTTTCTTGTTGTTGCACTTCTTTACTTCTTACCACGTTAACCGCATTCCTTTCTCTAGCTACCCTTTAAGTACTTTATACATTTCTAACATTTCTACTGCCATTTCACGTAAAGTGGTTGAAGTCATCAAATGATCTTGGGCATGAACCATAATAATTTCCATATTGATATCTTCACCGTTCGCATATTGATGTAATAAGTCAGTTTGCGCATTATGCGCTTCAACTAATGCATCATTTGCTTCTTGTAATTTGGCCTCTGCTTCTTCATACTTACCTGCACGCATTAATGGGAAACTTTCATGAACTAAGGTCCGGCCGTTCCCAGCGTGTAGAATAATTGTAAATGCAATTGTTTGAATTTCTGATGATTCCATTCTTTATCCTCCTCTCTTAACCATTCTTTTCAGCTTGCAACAAAGGCTTCAATTCGGTGAAAGTCAATTTGGCTAAATTAGATACCCCATCTCCTGTTGGGATATAAGCTTGTGGCGGGATATTCGCAACTAATTTATTAGATGCTTCTGCTTCTTTGGCAATTTGATCATAGTACATTTTAATTTGTGGTGAAACTAAATATAAATCGAATTCACCTTTTTTAAAGAATTCTGATGACTTACTTACTGTAGTTGCATCTAATTCGATTGGAACATTTTTACCTTTAAAGAAGTCAGTGGCTTTCTTAGCCATTAATGATGATGACATCCCTGCGTTACAAATAATTAGTGCTTTTTTCATAATAATTCCTCCAATAAATTTGTATTATTTAATTTAGTAAAAATTTGACGGCACAAAAAATTGTGCATGTTTTGAGCTATACCATAAAATGCTGTAATCGAATATGGCACCATTAGATAGGAAGAACTGGTTGATCAACTCTAAACCATAATTATCAGCAGGTTCATTCAGAAATCTACCAACTTCATCTCCTATTTGCTTGACTTGAAAGAAAGCATTAGAGAAGCTAGGCTTTAAATCTAAATTATCTTCCAAATAGGTAAAAATTGATCCGCGAGCAATCTGCTCATTCATATACCTGACATATTTCTTTCTTAAATAAGATGTCTCAAAAGAATGAATTTTTCCTTTAATATAGCGAGTCCTCTGTACCATATAAATATCTTCATTTGGTTCACATTCAAGGTATTCTTGGATAGTCGCATCCGGTTTAATCAACTCAACTTTGACAACTCGACTAACGATCGTCTCATCGAGGAGCGTCCTTGACAATCCTTCTGGGCGATTTAAATTGATTTTTCCAGGGATATAAACATCTCTTACAAATATCCCTGACCCCTGGACTTGATAGATTTGACCTTTAGCTTCTAGAATATCTAACGCTTTAATAATTGTCGATTTACTAGCGTTAAAATCAACCACCAATTCATCAATCACTGGCAATTTGTCATGTCGTTTTAATTTATTATCCAAAATATAGTTGGTGATTTCTTGCGCTATCTTTTTATATTTGACCATGAAACCACCTCCTCATGATTTAACTTAAATCACTACCGTTGTTTGCAATGACCCCTTGATACCAGAAGAATGAATCTTTTCTGTAACGAGTTAGCGTTCCTAGCTGTTCATCATCACGGTCAACATAAATGAAACCATAACGTTTACGAATACCTTCGTGCGTTGAAATTAAATCAATCGCTGACCAAGGATTGTAACCTAACATCTCTACACCATCACCAATAGCTAATTTCATTTGTTCAATATGTGTACGTAAATAGTTAATTCGGTATTCATCATGAATCTTGCCATCTTCAGTTAATTCATCATAAGCCCCTAAACCATTTTCCGTAATAAGAATTGGTAGATGGTAGCGGGAGTATATTTCTCTAAGAGTGGCTCTAAAGCCAATCGGATCAATTTCCCAACCAAATTCTGTTTTAGGTAAAAAGTCGTTATCTACACCAAGAAACATATCCTCTAAACCAGAATTTTCTTGTTGGCTCTTAAAGGCTACTTCTCCTGATTCCGGTGCTTCATAAGCTTTAACCGTTAATGTATTGTAATAATTAATGCCTAAGAAGTCTGGTTTGGCATTCGCTAAAGATTCCAAATCACCCTCTACTATATCTGGTAAGGCATCTTGTTTCTCTAACCAAGTCCATACCAAATTATTATATTTACCATAAACTGCCATATCTAGATACAACCAGTTTCTGATAGCGTTTGCATTTTGTGCTGCTAGATTATCTTCTGGATTCATACTGGCTGCATAAGCAATAGCAATATTTGGCGCTGGCGCAATTTTCGCTTCTGGTAATACCTGATGACAGATTTCCATCACTTTTGCTTGGGCTACTAACATATGATGATTTTGTTGATAAATTTCTTTGGTTACATTCTCAGTACCTTCAGGAATGCGTAAAGTTCCAATTACATTCCCTACTAGTGTTAACATATTTTGTTCGTTAATTGTTAACCAGTATTTCACTCGATCACCATAGTGATCAAAGAGCAATTTAGCATAGTCAACAAACCATTCAACCGAATCTCGATTCCCCCAAGAGCCACGTTCATCTAAAGCTGCTGGCATATCGAAATGGAACATAGTAACAATTGGTTCAATATCATATTTTAAACATTCATCAATTAAATCTGAATAAAAGTCTAATCCTTCCTGATTCACTTGCCCAGTACCTTCAGGTATTACCCGCGACCAAGAAATTGAAAAGCGATATGATTTAAAGCCCATTTCTGCCATCAAAGCAATATCTTCTTTAAACTTATGATAGTGGTCAACTGAAACCGTTAAGTCAGCTGTCCCTTCAGGTAACTCCTTTGTATCCTGACTAGAAGGGCCCTTACCGTTTGTTAAACTTGCGCCTTCAACTTGATACGCAGACGTTGATGCCCCCCAAAAGAACGATTCTGGAAACTGCATACGATTATTATTCATTCACCCATCTCCTAACTTTTTTGATGACACCGCTTACAAATATTAAGAAAAAAATATAACCTCAATAATTCTATCTACACAAACAAACGAATTGTCATCTTCGAAAATAATTATAAGGGTATAAAATGATTCAGTCAATAGAAATCGCTTACATTTTTCAAAAAAATATGCCCCTAAGTAACTCTTTGTTATATATCAATATTTATCATTGGATTTTACAAGTCAAAAAGGTCCGATACTTCCCAAAATGCGCCAATAATATGTCGTGATTGTTCGGCTTTGGTCCAGTACGTCAATTCTAAACGATTTTTTCTCATCTTCCCTTTTCCAAGACGATTAATCAGACAGCTGGCTATAATCATGGTTTAACACATCTTTATATTCAAATTCACCATCTTGATAATCAAATATAAGTGCTGAACAGTTAGTAAAACCAATGTCTTTTGAAATAGAGCCTTCAAAATTGGTTTTATCTTTAAAGAATTGTGCGATTGCCCCACCGTGACTAACAATTAATATCGTTTGGTCAGGATGGTTGTCCGCAATGTTTTTAACTGCTTTACTAATTCGATTTCTAACATCTGCTTCTCTTTCACCTTGATAACCCGCAAAGAAATCACCATATGGTAAAGGAGGATTTAAGTGTTCTGATTCTGCCTCAAATGTACCAAAGTTCCATTCTTTAAGTGATTTTAAACGGTGATAACCTTTATTTTGTCCTAAAATAATCTCTAATGTATCACTGGCACGTTCTGATGTTGATGCGTAAGCTACATCAAAAGTAATCCCTTCACGTTCAAAATGATCACGCGCAATTTCTGCTTGCCGAATACCTTTGGCAGTTAGTGGGGAGTCTGACCCACCTTGTATCTTATGTAAGACATTGAATAGAGTTTGCCCATGGCGCATCATATAAATTCTTGTTGTCATTAGATTCACTCTCCTCTATTGATTTTCCTCGATGCCATGATCATAATTCAAAAAGAAAGCATTTTCAAATAATTTAACTAGGACTATTCATTAGAATATACAAGTATTTGCTGATTAAAAATGCTATTTTATTACAATTTTGTTAGAATATACTCAGAGCTATGATTACAGGAGGGTATATGATGAGCTTTAAACCAATAAGTGAAACTGTTGATTTCGATGCGATTAAATCACATGCGAAATTAACTGATGAAGAGAATGCGATTAAGGAAGCACGCGATAAAGAATTGCAGGCAATTATGTCTGGTGAGGATGATCGTTTTCTATTAATCATGGGACCATGTTCCGCTGACAATGAAGAGGCAGTTGTCGAATATGCACACCGTTTAGCAAAGTTACAAGAAGAAGTGAAAGATAAAGTCTTTATTGTACAACGTGTATATACGAATAAACCTCGTACAAATGGTGACGGATATAAAGGCCTATTACACCAACAAGATCCAACTGGTGAAACAAGCTTAATTCGTGGAATGAAAGCTGTTCGCAACATGCATCGTCGTGTCATTACTGAAACAGGTATGACTACTGCTGACGAAATGCTGTACCCAGATAACTTACAATTTGTAGAAGATTTAGTTTCTTATCACGCTGTAGGTGCCCGTTCTGTAGAAAACCAACAACACCGTTTCGTTGCTTCTGGTTTAGACTGCCCTGTTGGTTTAAAGAATCCAACGTCTGGTAACCTTACTGTGACTTTTAATGCCTTGCATGCAGCACAAAAACCTCAAGAGCTAATGTACTCAGGTCAAGAAGTCTTAACAAGTGGTAATACTTTTGCCCATATTATCTTGCGTGGTGGTACGCTTGAGAATAAAGAAGTTGTACCGAACTACCACTATGAAGATCTAGTGAAGACAATTAATTACTACAAAAAAGAAGACTACAAAAACCCATTTGTTGTAATTGATACCAATCATGATAACTCAGGTAAGAATCATTTAGACCAAATTAGAATTGTTCAAGAAGTTTTACAAAACCGTCAATGGAATGAAGACATTAAATCTTATGTTCGTGGATTCATGATTGAATCTTACTTACAAGATGGCCGCCAAGAACCAGGCGGGGACGTATTTGGCCAATCTATTACTGATCCATGTCTAGGTTGGGAAAAATCAGCAGAATTAGTGCGTTATATCGCAGAAAATGTTTAAAATGATATCATAATAACTCAAAAAACGAGCTCATGATTTTTTTAATTCAGGTAGCTCGTTTTTTTGATTAAATTCGTAAACTGATGAATACTTTAATATAACTGAGATCAGGTCGAGTATTATTCAACTGGTGCAAAACCATAGTCATCCCAAGCAGGCACTTGACCTCCGTGATATACTTCCTCAATTAAGGCTGCTGTTTCTTCTGTTTGATAAATTTCTACAATCTGTTTAAATGTTTCATTATCAGCTTCATCTGTTCTAGCAGCAATTACATTAATGTATTGTTGTGCTGATTCAGAATTTGGCTCTAAGAATAGAGCATCCTCTTTTGGATAATAACCTGCATCTACTGCATAACCACCATTAATAACTGAGAAGTCCACATCGCTAACTGAACGGGCAGTTTGTGCTGCATCAACTTCTTGAATATCTAAATTATACGGATTCTCTGTAATATCATCAACTGTTGGGGTGAATGAAGCCGAGGCTTCTTCATCAAGCGTAATAAAACCAGCCTCTTGTAGTAAATTTAATGCGCGACCTCCATTAGTAACATCATTTGGTATGGCAACTGATTGACCTTCACTAATTTCTTCAATAGTGTCATGTTTCTTTGAATGAATCCCTAGTGGTGTAATGATTGTATTACCAATTGGTGTGAAATCATTACCAGAGGCTTCCTCATAATTATTCATAAAAATAATCGTTTGAAATGAATTCAAATCAACTGAACCGTCTGCTAATGCGTCATTGGGTGTGTTATAGTCATTAAATTTAACCAACTCAATATCAATATCGTATTCTTCTTTAGCTCGTTCAGCAACGCTATCCCAAACTGTTGTATCATCACCTACAAGGCCAACTTTTACTGTGCTATCTGCCCCACTACCACATGCTGCTAAAAGCAATGAAGAACCTAAAGTAAACCCAATTAATTTAACCAATTTTTTCATAATTATTTCCTCTTTTCATTTTCCTAATTTTTTAACAAAAAAGTCCTTAGTCCAAACAGCTAAACTAGCTATCTCGACTAAGGACGCATTTCACGTGGTACCACCTTAATTCAGAAAGAACTTCTTTCCCTTATCCCCACATCATATTAAGAATATAAAATAGGGCTAGCAGATAACGGCGCCACACGAGTTCATCTTATGATTTTTTATATCAAAAACACTCGAATCACTTTAACCTCAAGGACCATCTTCAATGCTTATCAATAGTTTCTTTCACCAAACGAAACCTCTCTTAAATTGATGCCTATTTACTTATCCCATCTTCGGTAATATCTATTTAAATATTATCTAAATCAACTAAACCTGTCAATATTAGAGAGCTTTGGGATTTATATCAATTATAATCGGTGAAACCTATCACGATAATTTTATTTTTCTAAATCGTTTCACTATGTAAATAAAACATTTAGCTAATTGTAATCTTTTTAAACAAATAGTTAATACATTTTTGCCTATCATCTCATTTAAAAAGGGAACTATCCAACGATAGTTCCCCTCAAGTATAACGAATTAAATTTTATCAAACATCTCCGCTAAATAACGGTATGGTTGTAGTCGCTTGTCTTCATCAAAAATCGGCGCGTAAACTAAGATTTCATCGATACCTAAGCTTTCAATTTCATCATCTAAAATAGCTTTTACCGTTTCTTTTGATCCCTTAATAATAAATCGCTTAGTTAGATAATCATCCAATATAGCTTGTGCGCCTGCTCCTAAACTATAGTCTTTGGCTTCTTCAGGGGTCATATTCGGAATAAGTTGACCAGTTCGAATCCCCATTTGCACCAATTCAATGGGCTTAGCTAAATAATCTGCTTCCTCATCTGTTTCGCCCACAATGATCATATAAGACACCATGACCTTGGGTTTTTGGAAAAATGCACTCGGCTCAAACCGGTCCCGGTACAATTTAAAAACGTCCGGATCCGTTTCAATACCAAAAAATTTCGCAAAGGCATAACCCAAGCCCATTTGTGCCGTCACCAATGCTGATTGTCCAGAAGACCCTAGCATCCAAGGTTCCGTTAGATGTTTCAGATTTTGGGGCATAGCCCGTACCTTTCCATAAAAATCAGGTGCTTGCTTGTCTGCCAGATAATCTAAAATCACTTGGATTTTATCGTACATATCTGTAAAGGTTTGCGGACGCCCTTCAGCTAATGCCTTAATCTCATCCGGACCAGATCCCGGCGCTCTACCTAGCCCAATATCAATTCGACCTGGAGCTAAAGCGGTCAATGTCTTGAAGTTCTCTGCTATTTTTAAAGGAGAATAATGCATAATCATTGTGCCGCCCGTACCTAAATGTATACGGTTAGTTTTCGCTGCAGCATAAGCAACTAGCATTTCTGGTGATACAGAGGCTAAACTAGACATGTTATGATGTTCTGCAAACCAGTACCGGTTATAATTTAATTTCTCAATCTCTTGAACAAATCGCATTGTGCGTTCAATTGCACCTTCTGCAGATTCCCCTTTATTTATCGTTACTAAATCGTGTACCCCTAATTCCACATAAAGCATCCTCTCTATTCTTATACTCCCTATTATTATAGCCGATGCATCCTAAACTAGAAAGAAATATGCCTTGACTAATCCTGACTTTAATTAAACGGCTAATCCTTTGGCTAAATAAGCCACAACATTCAGAACACCTGCCAACATCATCACCATTACCGGATCCCACTTCGTTTTAAATAATAAAGTAAGACATATCACAAAAATAATGACCGCAATAATGTTGACCGTCTGGATGCCAATAACTTGATCTCCCCAAAAACTTGTCACTAAAATAGACATCCCTGCGGTTGCTATCATAGCGACAACTACTGGTCGTAGCGCCTTTAACACATACTGTAGTGAAGCTAAATTACGATATTTCATATAGACATAAGCTAAAAGCGTTACCAGAATAATCGAAGGGAAGACTGAACCAAGCGTCGCTGCAATACCTCCGGGAACCCCCGCAATTTGATTACCTACAAAGGTTGCAGAGTTAATTGCAATCGGCCCTGGCGTCATTTGAGAAATAGTAATTAAGTCTGTAAATTCTTGCTGAGTCAACCATTGATGATTGGTCACAATCTCATCTTGAATTAATGGTAAAGCTGCATAACCGCCACCAAAACTAAAAGCGCCAACCTTTAAAAAAGACCAAAATAGCTGCAAATAGATCATACTTTTTTACCTCCCATATGCCGGTCAAGTAAGTATTTACCAATACCTAAAGTTGCTGCAACAAAAATAATTAAAATTACATTCACATTGAAGAAATAATTGGCAACAAAAGCAACTAACATTGCTGTGATGAGTAATGGATTTTTTGTATCTGTCACTTCTTTACCCATTTGAAGCACTACCGCTACTATAACTGCTGCCACTCCAGCTTGCATTCCTTCTAGTAGCAAAGAAATCCAGACGTTCGATCTAAAAGCATCATAAAAGAAAGAAATCAAAGTAATGATCGTAAACGGAGGAATAATGGTTGCAATGACTGCCGTTAATACACCTAATAAACCAGCTAATTTATACCCAATGACAATGGCACCATTCACCGCTATCGCACCTGGTGCTGACTGCGCAATTGCCACTAAATCTAACATCTCGTCTTTCTCAATCCACCCTAGATCCTCCACAAAAGTTTTACGCATCAAAGTGATAATGACATAACCACCACCAAATGTGAAAGCACTCAAGACAAGGGTCGACATAAATAGTTTTCGTAAGATCGCTAACTTACTATCGGTATGTTTACTGTCCATAAATCTCCCTTCTAAATAAAAGCTTATCAAGTATCATTTCCATTATACAGCAGTAATGAATAAAATAAGCACTTTTGCCACTTACGCAAGCAGCCTAAGCGCTGCCTGGGTACGGAAGGTAAATATTAGGGACAATGAATAATAAATAAAAAACAAGTAATCAAATAATTACTTGGAAATTTGCTCATCAATCTTATTTGACGAAGAGCCAAATAATTTGTAATTCTTTGATTCTTTTTGGTATTCGTAATAAATAAAAAAACTCCTAAAACGTTGATTTAACAACATTCTAGGAGTTATAAAGAGTTTTATTTGATACTCTTTTACACTATATTAATACCGGTGGCCGGGGTCGAACCGGCACGTCCGTAAGGACACAGGATTTTGAGTCCAGCGCGTCTGCCAATTCCGCCACACCGGCAAATCAATCATATTTGCATGTCTTCCTAAAAGCGTGAAAGGCGGTAGTCGGATTTGAACCGGCGATCAAGCTTTTGCAGAGCCATGCCTTACCACTTGGCTATACCGCCATAAATAAAAAACTGGGATAGCTGGATTCGAACCAACGAATGACAGAGTCAAAGTCTGTTGCCTTACCGCTTGGCTATATCCCAATAAAAAAGGGCGAGTGATGGGAATCGAACCCACGAGTGTCGGTGCCACAAACCGATGCGTTAACCACTTCGCCACACTCGCCAAAATAATATTAATAAAACAGGGACAGTAGGAATCGAACCCACAATGACGGTTTTGGAGACCGTAGTTATACCGTTTAACTATGTCCCTATCCAAGTAATATCCCATAGTTTAAAAATGTAAATGGAGGGAGAAGGATTTGAACCTTCGAACC
>NZ_KV786976.1:0-517 GCF_001806975.1 Aerococcus sp. HMSC10H05 | reverse complement strand
CTTCAATCAAGTGCTCTACCAACTGAGCTATCAGACCATAATAATATTTTAAACTAACGGTCCCGACGGGAATCGAACCCGCGATCTCCTCCGTGACAGGGAGGCGTGATAACCGCTACACTACGGGACCAAATATTTTTGAAACAAAATTCTAATGGAGAATGAGGGGCTCGAACCCCCGACATCCTGCTTGTAAGGCAGACGCTCTCCCAGCTGAGCTAATTCTCCTAGAATAATGACCCGTACGGGACTCGAACCCGTGTTACCGCCGTGAAAGGGCGGTGTCTTAACCGCTTGACCAACGGGCCATAATATAAGTTTTTTTACGGAGAGTAAGGGATTCGAACCCTCGAAACAGTTTCCTGTTTACACGATTTCCAATCGTGCTCCTTCGGCCTCTCGGACAACTCTCCATGGGCAAGGAACTCTACCAACTCCGCAAGTAGGACTCGAACCTACGACATCTTGATTAACAGTCAAGCGCTACTACCAACTGAGCTATTGCGGAATAAAAATA
>NZ_KV786975.1:69175-76869 GCF_001806975.1 Aerococcus sp. HMSC10H05 | reverse complement strand
TTAAACTAATCTTTAAACCATCTAATCCACTAACTGCGACTTTCCAGCCAGTCGTAGCTTAAATATTAGACGATAACTCTTATCAGCTTTTATTATTAATTATCCAACTCTTGATCCGACTTTCTCGCCTAAGGGCGAGAAAAAAGGTCATGCTTATCTTATAAATAAACATGACCCTCCGTTATTAAAATTTTTATTTAAATCTTAACAGTGATTATTTATTTTTGATCACTAACACTATTTGACACAGAACCTGACTTTTTTCATCAGTCCTATATATTATACAGCCATTTATTATAAACCCAGAATTTTATTCGTCAAGAATAAAATTCTGGGTCTTTTTGAGACTTATCATACAGCCTCTATATGTATTAACTGAATAACTCGTTAGTGCACAATCAATTACTCTTACTCTTCTTCTTTGCGACGTTTTGTAGTAACAAGACCTAATCCAGAAAGAATTGAAAGTACTGCAGCGCCAAATGTATGATTCTCCATCTTTTGACCTGTTTCAGGTAACGCACCTGCTTTATCTACATGAGTTGCTGAATCAGTGATTGGAGTATCAGATTTTTCGGTTAAGTTATTTGAACCTGGTTGATCAGCACCTGGTTTAGTTGGATTTTCTGGATCTTTTGGATCTTCTTCACCTGGGGTTTCTGGATCTTTCGGATCTTCCTCACCTGGGGTTTCTGGATCTTTCGGGTCTTCCTCACCTGACGTCTCTGGATCTTTCAGATCTTCCTCACCTGGCATCTCTGGATCTTTTGGATTTTCTTCGCCTGGTGTCCCTGGTTCTTCCGGATTCAGTGGTGGGATTTCACATTTACATTTAGTTCCGATTTTTACAATCTTCTTAACTGATTCTTCTATAATATTTTCTTTCCTAGAAACTTCTTTACTATTTTCTATCGTAATTATAGTTTCTTTTTTACCAATTTTTCCTTCTTGAACTGTTTCAGACTTACCAGCTTCCATTTCTGGATCTTCAATAATTTCGACTTCGAAAGGAACTTCATTTTCAACCGTTACTTTACCATCAGTCTTAGAACCATATTCATAGACTGCATCAGTCGGTTCGGTTCTTTCAACTTTCGTTTCAAACTTACCAGTTGCTTTATTGAAACTAGTCGTGATGATTGCTTTTCCTGGAGTACCATCCTGGATTTTTCTTACCTCTCCAGCTTTAAGCTCAGGATTATGTTTGTACTCAGTATTATTAGGAATTGGTTCTTCCTTAACTACTGGTTTAACACCAACTTTTACGACTCTCTTAACTGGATCATTTGTTTCTTCCTTAGTAACAAGTTTACCTTGATCCTTATCGTAAGAAGTAGTGATGGTAACTTTTCCATTTTCACCTGGAGTTACTTCTTCTTTGCCCATTTCAACGTTCTCATCATAAATGTACTCCGTTTCAAATTGTTTTTCTACCACTTTAACAATTGGTTTAGTACCGATTTTAATAACTTTCTCTACTGGATCTTTAATGGTATTAAATTCACCTTCTTTGGTTTCAATAACTTTACCATCTTTGATTACAAGCGTATTGGTTCTTTCTTGCTCACCTGGTTCGCCACCAGTCTCTTCACGTTGTCCAGCTTCAAGATTGTCATCATACTCAACTCTAGTCTCGAAAGATAGCTCTTTCTTCTCTTTAATTTCATGAGTACCTTCGGAAGTTCCCTTACCTACTTGGATTAGGGCATCTTCTGCTTGAACGATTTCTTCTTTTGGATCACCATCTACTTTAGAGTCTTTAATTGTCCAAGTTGTCGTTTTTGTTCCAACTTTACCTGGTTTCACAATTCTGTATTCACCTTTTTGAAGGTCGTCGACTTCCTCTACTTTATAGCCAAATGGTAATTCTTCTGTGTGTGTTACTTCACCTGTGGAACTGTCTTCACCAACTAAAATAATAGCCTTCTTAGGTTCTCTCGTTGTCTTAAATTCAGACTCTTCAGTTACTTTTGAATTCACAATTGTAAGAGTTCTTTCTTTAAGTCCACTTTCACCTGTTTGTTGTACACCATCAACTTCGGCATATTTCCACTCACCTTTGGCTAATGATGGGTCTTTTCTAACTTCAATTTCAAATGGAATTGTTTCAGTTTCTTTATATTGACCATCAGTTTTTGAACCTACTCTTATTTTTCTATTCACTGGCTCTTTTGTCCGAGTTGTTTCACCACGGACTTCTTCACTAGCTTCGCCATTTGTGATAGTTCTAGAAACCTTGGTTTCTTGTTCTCCAAGCTCACCTTTTTGATCTTCTACAATTTCACCTGGTTTTAGACTTGGGTCAACTGTTACTTCTGTTTCATATGGAATTGAGTCTTTGTCTACATATTCCACGTTGCCAGTGAAGTCTGCATTTCCCACTTCAATAATTTCTTTTACAGGTGCTTTGGTTTCTTTTGGTTCTGAAGTATTCGTCACTTTTGAGTTTTCAATCGTAATCGTATATTCTTCTTCACCTTCTACACCTTTTTGAACTATCTTGTGTTCACCTTTCTTAAGTTCTGGGTTCACTCTTACTTCTACCTCAAATGGTTTCTTATTGGTATAAGTGTGAGTACCATCTGTTTTAGAACCTACCCTGATTTTTCTATTCACTGGCTCTTTTGTCCGAGTTGTTTCACCACGGACTTCTTCACTAGCTTCGCCATTTGTGATAGTTCTAGAAACCTTGGTTTCTTGTTCTCCAAGCTCACCTTTTTGATCTTCTACAATTTCACCTGGTTTTAGACTTGGGTCAACTGTTACTTCTGTTTCATATGGAATTGGGTCCTTGTCAACATAATTAATCTCACCAGTGAAATCTTGGCTACCAACTTCAATAATCTCTTTAACTGGAGATTTTGTCATAGCAACTTCAGAAGTCTCAGTTACTTTAGAATTTTCTATCGTAATTGTGTATTTTTCTTCCCCGGTTTCACCTTTTTGGACGACTTTGTGTTCGCCCTTCTTAAGTTCTGGGTTTATTCTAACCTCTACTTCAAACGGAATCGTATTAGTGTATTCATGGGTTCCATCCGTCTTAGCAGGTCCTACTTTTACAATTCGCTTAACTGGCGCTTTTTTTTGGTAAGTCGCTCCTTCTGTTGATTCGATTACTTGACCATTCACAATTGTATGGGTAACTTTTGTTTCTACCTCACCTAGTGAACCTTCTTGTTCAACTTTTGTTGTCCCTGGTTCCATTGAATTATCTACAATGTATTCTGTTTCAAATTCAATTGGTTTCGTATTAGTTGTTTCAAACTCACCTGTGAAATCTTTACTTCCCACTTTGATAATTGCATCCACAGGTTTAGTTTCAATAGTAGTTGGTACTCCTACAATCTTAGAGTTATTAATTGTCCAAATCGTTACTCTTTCACCATTTTTACCGGGTGTTACTTCTTCATATGTTCCGGCTGGCATTTCAGGATCATATATCACAGTATATTTAAATGGAATTTCTTCCTTATGTTGATGCGTTCCGTCTGTTTTAGATCCTACTCTGACTATTCTCTTTTCTGGCTCTGTTCGTTCAAGTACTTTTTCTTCATTAGACACTTGGTTACCATTTTCAAATTTGGCAATCACCTCATTTTTGATATTCCCTAATTTACCTGGTTGATCAACTTTTATAGTCCCTGAAGCTAATGTATCATCGAAAATTATCTTAGTTTCATAAGGTATTTGTTGGTTATATTCGTACTCAAACTCACCAGTATACTGTTTCACGCCGATAATGATTTCTTGCTTAGCATTTGTTACCACTGTTTTTTTAACAGATTCGATTTCTCCTGTTTCCGGGTTGTATTTATTAGTTACCACTGTCTTAACTTCCCCAGGAATCAAGTCTCCTTTTCTGGCAGTAGTTACTTCCATGTCAGGATCGTATTTATACATAATATCTACCGGCACACTACTATTTTCTTCAATATAATTTGTCGCTGGCCTCTTACCAACTCTTATGACATGTTCAACTGGCTCAGTTTTCGTAGTTTCTTCAGATTTTAACTCTCCATCCGCTTGGCCATTTTTAATAGTTTGAGTATATTTAGTTGTCTTAGTTCCTGGTTGACCTTGAGTTACCACTTCACTCTTACCAGCTTCTAGAGTTTCATCTTCAATGACTCTAACTGTAAATGGAATCTCTTCTTTTACTTCGTGACTAAATTCACCAGTGAAGTCTTTTTGACCAACTCTAATTACTGCATTGATTGGATTAGTTGTTTCAACTTTTGCTTCTCCGACAATTTCAGAGTTTTTAATCGTCCAGGTTGTTTTCTTAGTACCTTCAGTTCCTTCAACATCAATGACATATTCACCTGATTTTAAGTTTTTGTCATACGAGATATCGTATTTGAAAGGAATCTTCTCTTCATAAATATGCGTACCTTCAGTATTTCTACCTACTTTAATAATTTTTTTAACAGGTTCTGTTGTTGTTTTAAAGTCGGCTGTTGTTGTATCTACAACTTCACCATCTTGGATAGTTAGAGTTGTCGTTCTAGTTTTTTCTCCTGGAACGCCTTCTTGAGCTACTTTTTGTTCTCCTGGTTTGAGACTATCATCAAATTGTACTTCTACTTCAAATGGTACTTCTACTTTTTCTTCAATCGTGTGAGTACCATCATTTGTACCTTCACCTACGTAGATAAGACGCTCTTTCGGTTCTGTTAGTTTCTCTTCCTTAGTATCTATGATAATTGAATCTTCTATAATGTAAGTTACTTTCTTAGAACCTTTTTCTCCTTCAGTTATAACTTTAATTTCGCCCTTTTTAAGTTTTGAATCTTTTTCTACTCTAGTTTCAAAAGGTATTTCTAAAATTTTTTCAACCGTACCATTTGTACCATAAGCCATAAATTGAACTTCTGTTCTCTTTGTTCCAACTTCTAACTTACCATCTTCTTCATAATAATGAGCTGTTACTGGTACATTTAGTAGGGCTCCGTCAACGGTCTTGCCTTCTTCAGCATTTGGTACCGTTGCAGTTACCTTACCTGTGGTTTCATCGATTGAAACATTCCAAACATTGCCCTTATCATCTGTATAGGTATCAGAATCTAGAGTATACTTACCTGGTCTTCGGTTATAATTATCTTCGGTATTTAGGATAACATCTGAAGATAGTTTGTCTCCTTCTTGACCAACTTTTGCATTATAGCGTGGGGTCATATTTGTTTTTTCTTCGATTACGAAGTAAGCATTTACTTCTTCAATGATGTCTTCACCTGGTTTTTGTTCGTCTACATAGTGAGCTATTACCGGTACAGTAAGTTTTTCACCACCATTAAAGGCTGTAGGATCTACTGGTTTTGCAGTCACTTGACCTGTTTTTTCATTAAGTTTTACAGTCCATTTATTTCCACTATCATCTGTAACTAGCTGGTTGCCAGACTCGTCAGTTTCTAAAGTACCGGGAAGAGTATAGCTACTTGGTGGAATTCTCTTTCCATCTTCTGTTACTGTTGCTGGTGATGTTTGTTCTTTAGCTAGGTAATTTACCTGGGTTTCATATTCCGGCTTGATGTAATCAGATTCTTGAACAACAAAATGGAACCAGTGGATGTCTTTTGAACCATTTGTATAAGTATACTCAATAGGGATTGCCATAAAGTCTCCAGCCTTGGCTGATTTTGGTGGAGTAACGGTGAAGTTTGAGATATCTCCATCCTTTAATTCAATCTTCCATTGGTCTTCTGGTGCCTTGCCCTTGTTTTCACGGTCTATAAAGTCCATGATTAGCCTACCAGAAGCTTCCCCATTGCTTTCGGCAGCGTTCATTTCTTCTGCAGACTTATCAGTTTCACCTGGATTTTCTGGCTCTACTATACCTACCTTAAATTCCTCACCTGGTTTTACAGCAGATGATGTGACCTTTGTGGTATCGTCGCCATTGCCATCAACAAATCTTTGGTCATAGTATCTTGTATCATCTAGGTTTAGCTTGAAGTCGCCAATTAGGTTGTAGTGGTCGTAGCGATCGATGCCTTGCTTATCGATAGTGACACTCTTGCCTTTATGGTTGATCTCAGCAGTACCTGCTCCTGTTTCTACATAAGTTCCACTTTCCCATTCATTCTCAGCCGCTCCTGCTATAGCTTTAAATTCATCCGCTGTTCTTGGACGGGCAAAGAATTTTACATCTAGGTTTTGTAGGCCTTTATATTCTTGTTGATTAAAGATGGAGTCTTCATTGATAATAGTCTTGCCATTTTCATCTTTCTTTAGAGCACCAACTGGCAATTTAACATAGATGTTGCCATTATCACCAATATAGGCACTTGCGCCTGGGACAATCTTTCCTGTTACAGGGTTATACACTTGACCAACAAGTCTTTCTTTGGCACTTTCATCAATATTATCTACCTTGATGAAAGTGTCGATGTCTTGACCTTGGACAAAGTATTTTTGGGTTGAGTCGTAGTTGTTTTTGTTGAGTTTTAATTCTTCAAGCTTATCATTTTCATTTGGCCACGGGTTAACCTTGTAGGTTATGGCGAAGTTATCTCCGAAAAACTTAGTATTAGGATTATTTTGAGTGTACTTATCCTTAAAACCAAAAGAAGTCGAGTTATTATCCTTATTATTGATATGCTTTAAGGTTTCTTCACTAGCACCATAGCCTAAGTTTGTTTGTCGCCCACCTTTAGTTACTTCTGTATTTTCATTTGGCTTATAGGTCACTTTAGGAGTATCAGAAGTTAATCCCTCTCCTTGACCCATCATTGACTTATTTCCAGGATTTACAGGAATAAGACCACTATCAGTTACATCAATCCTAGTATAGGTTCTTTGGCCAGTCTTCTTGTCGATGGTGATTTGGTAACCATATTCTGTCTTACTAGGAGATGTTTCAGATGGGTTCGCAGTATTGAATTCCAAACCATCTTTCACTTCTCCTTGATCAGTTATTAAATTATATTGGTTTGTATCTCCTCGCTCAAGGTCTGTTTGTTTATAACGTTCAGACTCGCTATAGTCTTTAATTTTACCTTCATCTACTGAGTAGTTTTCCTCATTACTATTTTGGGTAGCTGTAGTATCTGCCACAGGAACTTCTACCCCATAGGCTACAGCTTGGCCTTTTTGTGGTTTTTCTTCTACTGGCTCTGCTGGCTCTACTATTTGATCAGCTAATAATGCATTATCAGTTGAATCAGATTGTTGCGCTTCAACAGGTTTTTCTTCTAGAATTTCATGTCCTGAATTTTGACTTGAACTATCGCTCTCTGCAGCAAATACATTATCAGCTGAATCAGACTGTTGAGCTTCAATTGGTTTTTCTTCTGGAATTTCAAGTCCTGAATTTTGACTTGAACTATCGCTCTCTGCAGCAAATACATTATCAGCTGAATCAGACTGTTGAGCTTCAATTGGTTTTTCTTCTGGAATTTCAAGTCCTGAATTTTGACTTGGACTATCGATCTCTGCAGCATATACGGTTGGTGTTTGACCAGCGATGAACGCTGCGATTGCCACACTGGCTAATCCCAGTGTCGTTTTGCGTAATACGTATCTGTATTGTTTGTCCATATGGCCCACCTCTTACTTAATTTTTTTTATATATTTTCACTTATAAGTATAGCATCAAAATCCAATATTACAAGCTGTAATCTTCGATTTGGTTGCATCAAGTTACTGTTGGATTTTACTTCCCCGGTTAATTTTATGCTTTTCTCTGCCTTAGACCA
>NZ_KV786975.1:0-69155 GCF_001806975.1 Aerococcus sp. HMSC10H05 | reverse complement strand
TAAGGCAGAATGCTGCTATCTAGCTAAAAGTATGATTCAATACACCTAACGTTAAAGAAGATGAACCATAATTCACTATTGAGCCATTATGACCAGCTATATATTCGGCTTTCTTAGCAACAGTGATACGGTCATCTAGTTGAATAATCTTTCGTTCTTTTTGTTTCTACTTATTTGTAAATAATATTAACTGATCAATTTGTCCACCATTTAATTTATAGACTCTTAACTTAGCAATATTTTCAGCACCTCTTATAGACCATCCTAGGCGTCTTGAACTCAATCTGCTACTAAGATATGCCTAACGTGTCCCTCAGCACTACATGAAATATAACCAGGTCTATACTGATTTCTGAAAAAGATACCATCCAAAAACCATCAGATATTATCGGCATCGTGACTCAGCCCGATATTACCACCATTTTGAATTATTTATAGCAAAAGAAGCTAGAGAAATATTTTCCCTAGCTTCTTTATATGAGGTAAGCCTATTCTGCTTGGTGATCAAACTGCGATTGATATAAGTTATAATATTTACCTTTTTTCGCTAATAAAGTCTGATGGTTACCTTGCTCCAACACATGACCATCTTCCATATAGAGAATTTGGTCAGCATTTTCAATAGTCGATAAACGATGAGCTACGATAAATGTAGTATGGTTCTCCATCATCATATCAAATGTTTCTTGAATAGCCTTCTCTGTCATTGTATCGATAGAAGAAGTTGCCTCATCTAAGATCAACATATCCGGATCGGTTAACATGATCCGTGCTATACATATTAATTGTTGCTGTCCTTTTGAGATGTTACTGCCACTCTCGCTTAATTTAAATTGATAATCTTGGTCCATCTGCATGATCATGTCATGAATTTGTGCTTTTTTAGCCACTTCAATTACTTCTTCCAAGCTAGCTCCAGATTTACCATAGGCAATATTATCAAAAATTGTCCCTTCAAAAATCCAAGAGTCTTGTAAAACCATCCCAAATTTTTGTCTCAAATAACTGCGTTGCATATCTAAGGTGTTCACACCATCAATATAAATACCGCCTGACACTGGGTCATAGAAACGCATTAATATATTGATCAAGGTTGTCTTCCCTGCTCCAGTTGGGCCAACAACTGCTACTGTATCACCAGCATTTACATGAACATTTAAATCTTCTATCAATGGATGGTGACTGTCATAATGGAATGTTACATCCTTAAATGCTACAGTACCATCAATATTTGCTAGTTCCATTTGATCGCGGGATGGCGCTTCTTCCTCAGCACTCATTAATTCAAATACACGACTTGCAGCAGCTATAGATGTTTGCATTTCATTGATAATAGAAGAAATATCATTAAACGGCTTGTTGTATTGGTTAGCATAAGTTAGAAAAGAAGAGAATATACCTACACTTAACTGGCCACTTAGTACTGTAAATGCACCCACTGCACCGACAACAGCATAGACAATTGAGTTTAATACCCGAGATGTGGGGTTAATTAAAGCACCGTAAAATTGCGACCATAGGCCCGATTCATGTACTTTCCCATTAATATCAGTAAATTGATTGATCGCTTGGTCTTCAAAAGTAAGAGCGCGGACGATCATTTGTCCTTGAGCCATTTCATCTACGTAGCCACCTAATTCTCCACGTAAGTTTACTTGTTCCGTAAAGCGATGGTAGGTTTTACTAGCAATAAAATAGGATACAACAACGGAAATTGGCGTTAAAATGATAACGATTAATCCTATCTTTACATCTAAAGATAACATCATCGCAATAACACCAACAATTAAAATGACTCCTGAAAATAAGTTATTAAAACTTTGGAGTAAGCCATTACCAACTAAATCCACATCATTTATCACACGACTGACTAAATCACCTAATGAGTGATTATCTACATATGATAGGGGTAATTTTTGAATCTTATTAAATGCATCGCTATGTAAGTCAGCAATAATATGATAAGTTAATCGGTTAGACATCTTGTTTTGAAAGTATTGGGCTAAGGCAGCGATTAAAGCAAAAATCCCTAACCAAATGATGGCTTGCCACAAGGCTTGGTAGTTTACCTTGCCTAGACCAACAATTTCATTGATTGCTCGTCCAATCTGGATGGGTATCAGTACTTGAAAGACGACAGTAATCGTTGAAAATAAAAATAAACTAATTGTCGTCCATCGATATTGTTTGATATAGTTCATCAACCAAGAGAAAGTCGTTTTATCCATATCCTATTCCTCCTTCTCTTCTTGCATTTGCGAAGCAACGATAGCTTGATAAATCTCACTAGATACCAATAATTCCTCATGAGTTCCAATACCCGCGCTCCGGCCCTTATTCATGACTAAAATTTGATCAGCATGTTGCACTGAGGAAACGCGCTGTGAAATCATAATAATAGTCGTATCTAATTTGGCCAAGGCTTGCCGCAGTTTTGATTCTGTTCTAAAGTCTAATGCACTAGATGAATCGTCAAGAATTAAAACTTGTGGTTTACCAACTAACGCTCGTGCAATTGTTAAACGTTGTTTTTGACCACCTGAAAAGTTTTTACCGCCTTGTCGAACTGGCATATCTAAACCTAATGTATTTTGTTCAACGAATTCTTTAGCTTGTGCTATTTCTAACGCTTGCCATAGATCTTGATCAGTAATATCCTGTTTACCCATGAGTAAATTTTCTCTCAATGTGCCGGTAAATAGGGATGCTGATTGAGGGACCAAACCAATTTTTTGACGATAATTTCTTAGGTCTAAATCTTGTATCAACATATTATTAATCATTATTTTCCCCTGATTAACATCATCATTGCGTAATAACAAATTAACCAAAGTCGATTTTCCGGATGCCGTCCCTCCGATAATACCAAAGAAGGAACCAGGTTGAATATCCGCATTTATATCCTCTATAGTATTACGTTCACCATAGGCAAAAGAAACATTATCAAAGTGTATAGCAAGAGGTGTATGATCTAAAATTTGTTTATCACCACTTAAAATTTCTGGCTTAATTTCTAATACCTCATCAATTCGATGAATACCTGCAACGCCTCGACTAAATACCAATAAAATATTCACCAATACATTCAAAGCTAGCAAAATATTATTCATATATTGTATTAAGGCAACGACATCCCCTTGCATAAATTGACCGTTATTCACTAACCTTCCACCAAAGAATAGGATGAAGGCAATCGCTAAGTTTACTAACAACAAACTTGAAGGATTGGCCAAGGCTTGAACCCCTCCCATAGTTAATTGCTCAGCTCTAAGGATAATATTTTGTTTTTCAAAGCGATCAACTTCATGTTTTTCATTGGCAAAAGCGCGAATATCACGTATACCAGAAAAGTTTTCCCGTACAATTCGAGATAATTGATCCATTCGCCGTTGGATTTGTCCGTTTTGTTTATTGGTAAACATATTGATATACACTAAAATAACACCAATTATTAAGCCACCTATAATGAAAATAGGTGCTAAAGCCGGGCTAACATAGAAGGCCATGACAATAGATCCGATAAGTAATACGGGCACACGAGAACCTAGTCGAATCATTAAAGCAATCGCTAGTTGAAGGTTTTGTGTATCATTTTCAATTCTGACAACTACTGAAGAAGCTGTAATTTTATCCAATTGTTTTCTATCCATATGGTTTAATGTTTTGAACATCTCTAGGCGTACTTCTGTCCCAATATCTTGAGCAACCTTAGATGCTAAATATTGACATATTAATGCTGCAAAATAGCCTAATAGTGGTAAGACCACTAACAGCATACCTTGTCTCCTAATGACGGACTGATCATTTTGATTTATACCCATATTAATTAAAGTTGCCATGACAACAGGAACTAACAATTCTAATATTGCTTCTACTACCTTAGCGATAAAGGCTAAAAAAGCTACGCCTTTATTTTTAAGTATAATATCTTTAACCCGCATACATTCTCTCCTAACACCTTTTTTCATTCTAAAATATCATACCACTATTTTTTAAAAGTTGTCTTGATTCAATCTCAATAATTCTTATTAACCGTTCTTTATTTATGTAGATTTTTGATCAAATTGATAGGCTTCCTATAGACTAACTTAATCTTTTTACAAATTTTTTGAAATTTTGCATTTTTATACCTGTTTTTATGTTAAATCTACAATATTAATTTTTTAAATAAGAAAATGCACGAAACTGATTTTAATCAATTTCGTGCATTTGTTCTTTTATTCTCTTATCATTATCTTTCTTCTTCAGCAACTTCTTTTTTCCAGAAGCCTAAAACTAATGCTGAAATGAGTGAACCGATAATAACAGCTAAAATCAGTAGTAGCGGATGATTACCTAAAGCAACCATAGTGATAATACCACCGTGTGGTGCGGGTACATTAGTTGCCCAGAATTGTGTTAAACCACCGGCAACAGCAGCACCAATAACACTTGATGAAATTACCCGTAATGGATCAGCGGCAGCAAATGGAATAGCCCCTTCAGTAATAAAGGTTAGTCCCATAATAAAGTTAGTTAAAGCTGATTGTTTTTGTGTTTTTGTAAATTTATTTTTGAAAATGATGGAAGCTAAAGCAATTGCCAAAGGAGGAACCATACCACCAGCCATTACTGCAGCCATAAATTTACCGTCACCTGTATCCGTAAAGATACCAATAGAGAAAGCATAGGCAGCTTTATTGAATGGACCACCCATATCGATAGCCATCATACCACCTAATAAAGCACCTAATAATACTAGATTAGCAGTACCAAGACTTTCAAGGAAGTTTAACATACCCGTATTAATACCGGCAAAAATTGGTCCTAATATATAGAACATTATTATACCAGTGATAAGTAATGTTAGTACTGGGTAGAATAAGATAGTTCTTGTACCTGCTAATGATTTTGGTAAACCTTTTAGCAACTCAATTACTAATAGTGTTACATAACCAGCAAGGAAACCACCTACTAAACCACCTAAGAAACCAGCACCTGCTGTATTAGCCAAAGCCCCTGCTGAGAATCCTGCAACTAAGGCTGGTTGTCCACCGATAGATTTTGCAATGTTACCTGCTAATACTGGGATTAAGAAAGCAAAAGCTGCAGATCCTATACCATTAAATCCTAGGAAAAATGCTGATTCACTACCTGTAAATCGTTCAATTAGGAATGAAATAGCGATAATAATACCACCAGCAATTACGAATGGTAGCATTGCTGAGATACCGTTCATCAAATCTTTATATAGAGATTTAAAGTTAAAACGTCCAGATCCTGCGCCCTCTTCACTTGAAACCTCGTCCTCATCTTGACGATTCGTTGTATATACTGGAGCATCTCCAGATAGGGCTAGGTTTATTAATTCCTCTGTTTTATTAATACCATCTGCAACAGGGCGCTCTACGACCTTTTTACCTTTAAAGCGACCCATCGGAACATTTTTACTTACTGCGACTATGACACCGTCAGCACGTTCAATATCTTCCTTAGTTAAACCATGTTTGACGCCTTCAGAACCACGGGTTTCAACTTTAATCTGAACACCCATTTCTTGCGCTTTTTTCTTTAAGGCATCCTCTGCCATATATGTATGTGCAATTCCTGTTGGGCAGGCAGTTACAGCAACGATATATGGTTGTTTTTCATCAACTTCTGCTGCAGATACATCAGCAGAAGTTTCTTCTTCTTTATTTTCCGCCTCTAATTGTGCTTGGGCTAAATTCAAGACGCCTTTAATTGCTGCAGTATCTTGAGCACCCTTTAGGGCAGCGATAAAATCTTCGTTCATTAGTAATTTAGAAAGCTCAGCAAGTACTTGTAAGTGTGTATCTGCAGATCCGCCTTCAGCAGCAATCATAAAGAACAATTCAGCTGGTTGACCGTCTAAAGATTCAAAATCTAATCCACCTGGTTTTTTAGCAAAAACAACTGATGTCTTTTTAACTGATTCATTTTTAGCATGAGGCATCGCAATACCGTTACCTAAACCAGTACTCATTGTATCTTCACGTTTTTGGATATCTGCACGAAAACTATCAAAATCGGTTACTGCACCAGTATCTAGTAATTTTTGTGTCATTTCGTCTAAAATAGCAGCTTTACTATCTGCTTTCACGTCAAGAATCATCAAATCTTCACGTAAAATATCCGTAATTTTCATATCTATCTCCTTCATTTATGACTATATTGATTATTTATGTAAGAATGTAAGTCCAACAGCCCCGTTTAGACCGTCAATATCTTGCTTTTCAGCCAAATCTTCTTTAAAGGCTGTAGCACTCCCACTTTGTACCGCGAGCACGAAGGCTTGAGAAGCTGGCAAACCTTGTTGTAATCCAGCAATGAATCCAGCAATCATTGAATCACCAGACCCTACTGTATTGATTACTTGTCCTTTGGGTGCGTCTGCTTTCACAATACGTTCAGCATCAATAAACAATGCGCCATCTCCACCTAGAGATACAATGACATTTTCTGCACCCATTTCCTGTAACTTCTTACCGTACAACATAACATCTTCTAAAGAATGAATTTCAACACCGAATAAGTCTCCTAATTCATCTTGGTTAGGTTTTACTAATAGTGGTGACATTGGTAATGCTTCAATTAGTTCTTGGCTTGCAGTATCAAATATAAATGGTATGTCCCTTTCTTTCAATAATCTAATTAGGCTAAGATAGAAATCATCAGGTAACCCTTGTGCTTTACTTCCAGAAAGAACAATCAAATCTTCTGAAGTCATCGTTTGAATCTGTTGGCGTAACTGGTTAATCGCCGCTTCATCAATGATTGGACCTGCGCCATTTATTTCAGTTTCCTTAGATCCTTTTGTTTTTACATTGATACGGGTAGGACTAGAAATTTCAATAAATTGTGTCGAAGAGCCTTCTTTTTCTAACCATTCACGGATAAAATCTCCTGAAAAACCGCCTACAAAACCTAAAGCAATGTTTGGTACTTCAAATTGATTAAGTATACGAGATACATTTATCCCTTTTCCACCTGGTAACATTTGTTCACGCGTTGATCTATTTGTTTTGCCCAATTGAATCTCATCGATATACATTAGATAATCGATTGAGGGATTTAACGTTAATGTATAAATCAATTGTTAACCTCCTCTATTTCAAATACTTGAGTAAATTCTTCTTTTGCACTTCTAACTTTAAAGATATTCGTGATAATCTGGAAATTAGCATCTAGATTAACAGTAATTGGATAAGTTTTTTCAAACTTACTCTGATCAATCAATACATGTACATTAATACTTTGACTGCTAGCCTGCTCTTTCAAAAAAGCTTCTGCCTCATCTGTTGTTGTAAGACCATCATGCAAATCTATACCATTCATACCCAAAAAAACATGATGAAAATGATATTTACTTAATTGTTTGTGTGCACTTTGACCTACAATTGCTTGAGTATTAGCACGTAAAGTACCACCCAATAATTGAATATTTAGACCTTTACCCGCTGCGACCATCGCTTGATCAACACCATTGGTGACGATATTCAACTGCATTTCAGGGCTGATAAAATCAAGCATCAGTAACGATGTTGTCCCGGCATCTAGATAAATAGTTTCGCCGTTTTGAATCAGACTTACTGCATATTTGGCAATTAGTCTTTTTTCATTTGCGTTATCTAGTACTTTATCACTAAATCGTGGCTCATCTCCAATTACAGGATTCGTACTTTTTTTTAGTTTAGCACCACCATGAATCCGAACCAAAATCCCTTCATCTTCCATGCTATCTAGGTCCCGACGCAAAGTAGATTCACTTGCATTTGTCATTGCAACAAGAGTTTGCAAATCAACCATATGATGCTGTTTTAAGTAGTCTAAGATGATCGCCTTACGCTCTTCTAATAACACTTGTTTAGAACTCCTCTCACGAAAATATTCTGTAAGTTGATGCAAACGCTTACTCAATACCATAACTATTATACACGCAAAAACATCCAAAATCAATCATTTTCTGTCAATAAAAAAAGAACATCCAAAATGATGTTCTCTTTCTATCATAAAAATTTTACTCGAACCCTTCTTCTGAATAAAATGGTGGTCGTTCTAAATGTTGGATAGCCTGATACCTATTATTGATCATTTCATGAGCCATCGCAGGTAATGCATCCAAATTCACCCATTTTAAATCATCATGCTTATCTTTTTCCATGATTTTTGGTGTGCCAATAAATTTATCAGTCGTCAAAAAGATATTATAGTAAGTCGTTTCATCATCTAAGCGAAGATGCGTCATTCCTACAAATTCGATATCCTCCGCTTTTACAATGATGGATAACTCTTCATAAGCTTCTCTTACCATTGTTTGTCTGATTGTTTCTTGTTCTTCTACATGACCAGAAATACAATCCCACACATTTGGAAGCATTTCTGTTCGTCCTCTATGTTGCAAAAGTACCTGTTTTTTCCCATCTTGTACCCGAGTAAGAATTAAAATACCAGCTGAAGGGTTGGTGTAACGCGCCTTTTTACTTACCATCATTTCACACTTTCTATTTTATTTTGACTATTTCTTTCATTGCACGAGGGATTTCTTCGCTTAATCTACTTGGTAAAACAATATACTGATCCTCATAAAGTTTGTCACCAATATATGAGTGTAAGAATACTGCAAATTTAATAGCGTCATGACTTTCAGTTACCTGTCCAACCAATCCAGCAATCATACCAGCAAGTGTATCCCCCATACCACCGATTGCCATCCCCGGATTACCCAAAGTATTTTGCCAAATAATATTTTGATTAGGAAAATATATTTCTGTGGGTGCGCCCTTTAAAACAAGCGTAACGTTTTGTTGATCTACCCACGCTTGGACACTAACTTGGTCACCATTAGCTATTCTCCCATCAGTCAGCCGTCGCCATTCACCTATATGTGGCGTTAAAATAATTTGATGATGAATATTCGGTGATACTATTTCATGTACGGTAGCTTTATGTTTCAAATCGTACGCTAATAAATTTAGGGCGTCAGCATCCAGTATAATTTTCAGCTGTCTTTGTGATTGTTTCAAGAGACACTTTAAGTATAACCATAGACCTTTATTATCCATTCCAAAACCTGGACCTATCAGTATAACATCAGCCTTATCAATCATATTTTCAATAGCAGACTTATCCGTCCAATCAATGATCATCGCTTCTGGTAAAACGGTATGAATAGCTGGTAAGTTCACTTTATCTGTTGCAATAGTGGTTAATCCTGTACCGGAATTAACCACAGCCATTCCGGCCATTTGGGCAGCACCGCCCATCGCCTCATTTCCAGCAATGATCAATACATGTCCAAAAAGATTTTTATAAGCATCAGATGCACGCTCTGGTATCAGATGTTTTATTGCGGATAAATTTAAAGGTTTCTTTTCTTGCGCCATGAATCACCACTCCCTCTCATCCATTTTAACACCTCCTATGAAAAATACCTATCATTCACAAATTCATCCTAAATAGAAAAAAGGTGAGCCAAAAATCGTTTAGAATTGACGTACTGGACCAAAAGCCGATTATATAGCAAAAAGAGGCTGAGATATTTTTCCCAGCCTCTTTTCTTCGTATCATATGGTTGATATAATTTTAATTATATCAAGCCTTGAGATATCATCGCATCTGCTACTTTTTTAAAACCAGCAATATTTGCACCAGCGATTAAATTATCTTCTTTACCGTATGTACTTGCAGCTTCTTTTGACACACTAAAGATATTTTTCATGATGACTTGTAGCATGCCATCAACTTCTTCAAATGTCCAACTTTGACGTTGGCTATTTTGTGCCATTTCTAAGGCGGAAACAGCTACACCACCAGCATTTGCTGCTTTTGCTGGTCCAACGTAAACATCACTGCTTAGTAATGTTTCTGTTGCTGGCGCATCTAAAGGCATATTAGCACCCTCAGAAACGTATTGAATACCATTCCTAATCAACTGGTCAGCTTGAGGTTTTTTAATTTCATTCTGCGTTGCTGCTGGAATAGCTAAATCAGCTGCAATGTCATGATCCCAAACAGATCCCTCAAAGTAACTTGCCGTAGATTTTGCTTCAGCATAGGCCGTTAAACGTTCACGACGCACTTCTTTTACGTCACGTAAAAGATCAATATCAATACCAGTTTCATCAATGATATATCCAGTTGAATCAGATACTGAAATTACGATACCACCTAGTTCTTGTAATTTCTTAGCAGCATAAATAGCTACGTTTCCAGCACCAGAAATAATTGCTCGCTTACCTTCAATTGTTTCATTCTTAGCTTTCAACATTTCATTTAAGAAGTAAACAGCACCATATCCAGTGGCTTCTGTACGTGCTAATGAACCACCGTATAATAATGGTTTACCGGTTAAAACACCATTCTCAAAGCCACGTAATTTTTTATATTGACCGAATAAGAAACCGACTTCTCGTCCACCAACACCGATATCACCTGCAGGTATATCTTGGTCTGGGCCAATATATTTTTGTAATTCCGTCATGAAACTTTGACAGAATCTCATAATTTCATTGTCTGACTTACCTTTAGGATCAAAGTCAGATCCACCTTTACCACCACCGATTGGTTGTCCGGTAAGTGCATTTTTAAAGATTTGTTCAAAACCAAGGAATTTTAGGATACTTTGATTAACAGTAGGATGGAAACGAATCCCACCTTTATAAGGTCCAAGAGCTGAGTTAAATTGAACTCGATAACCAGTATTTACTTGTGCGTTTCCTTGATCATCTGTCCAAGGAACACGGAATGAAATGATTCTTTCTGGAATCGCTAGAATTTGTAGAATATTTTTTTCTACGTATTCAGGATGCTCTTCAATTACAGGCGCAACAGAATCTAGAAATTCATCTAAGACTTGGATAAATTCCGGCTCAGCCTCATATTGTTTGTGCCATTTTTCTTGAGTGACCTTAATATATTCTTGTGCATTCATGTTAATTCCTACTTTCTGTTCTTAATTATTACAATATAATGAGAACTGTCATTATTATATACAAAATGATCAGATAAGAAAAGTTTTTTTATGACAAAATGATAAACATGTTCACACAAATGTTTAGGTGCATCCCTTATCACGTTAGATTATCTATCATCATTCGTTTATTGTGTTTGAATATCTGCCCATCTAAAGTTAATATACGACTGTCCAGGACGATTAATATCTGTAACTTTAGGATTCTGTAATATTGCTTGATAAGACTGATAAACAGGAATTTGTACCGCATATTCATCCAAGCCTACTTGTTCTAATTGAATTAAAGTTTGCCATCTATTCTCTGGTTCAAGTGCTTGTGTACGACTCTGGTTAACTAATGCATCTAGGTCATCATAGTGATAGTTTCCACGTGTGATACTTGAATCAAATCGTTCCAGATAATTAATTGGATCACCGAAGTCAGCTTGCCAAAAAGTCACACCCAAGTCGTACTCACCTTTTGATAAGGCTGCAAAACGAGCTGATGATGGCATAGTATGAATAGTCACTTCAATTCAAGGAAGATGTTCTGTTAATTGAGATTGAATATATTCTGCAAATAACTGACTTTCTTCATCGTCGGCAGCAACCATATCCAAGGATAAAGTTTCTAAATTACTTTCAGCAAGGCCTTCTTCCCAATTTTCTTGAGCTTCTTTCAAGTCATAATCTGTTTCGATTATAGCATCATCCCTAAAATCAACAGCTGTATCCGGATTCCATGCTACTTCACGTGACACAAATCCGTTAGTTGCGATCGAACCATTCTGTAGTATGTTATCTACAAAAGCTTCACGGTCAATGGCTTGGTAAAGTGCTTGTCGAATATTCAAATTGTCCAATCCTGGCGTTTCGTGGTTGACTTCAATATAATTCGTTCGAGGCGTCGGATAGGTTTGGAAATCTTTATTACTTTGATTTTGAACTGCAAAATTACCGGTTAACTCTATCACATCTAATTCACCTGAATCATACAAGTTTAAAGCAGTTGCAGTTTCTGGAAGATATTGGAAATTTACAGTGTCAAGATGAACATTATCAGCATCCCAGTATTGTTCATTTTTCTCAAAGGTCCAGGTGTTACCACTAGCAGTATCCCAATTCGTTAACACAAAAGGACCATTATAAACTGCGCTATCACTTGTAGAGCCATATTGATCACCTGCTGCTTCAACTACCTCTTTGTTTTGGGGATAGTAGGCAGGTATAGTTAATAAATCAGTAAAATAAGTACTTGGGTTTTCTAAACTAATTTCTAGCGTATGATCATCTATCGCTCGAACACCTAAGTCATTTATTGCCATATCTCCTGCCATAATTTCACTGGCATTTTTAATAATACCATCAAACATATAAGCGTAAGGTGCACCCAGATTCGGATCAACCATCCGTCGCCAAGCGTAAACGTAATCTTCAGCTGTTACCGCATCTCCATTAGACCACTTTGCCGTTTCTTTTATCTTTATGGTATACACTAAACCATCTTCCGACACTTCTGGTACATTTTCTGCATCTGCAGCAATTAGCTGATTATCTAAATCATAAGTATATAAACCATTGTAAAAATTCATATTAGCAGTGATTGTAGCAATATTAGAGGCTGCAAAAGCCGTGTCTACAGATTGAATCTCATCCGTAGATTGCATATTTAACACCTTATCATTTAAAGTATTGGTATTACCACAAGCTGCTAACAGTATTGCAGTAGCTAAACCTAGAGCTGCTTTCTTTATTACTTTATTCCTCCCAAAAAAAACTGTTTCATTTCATTATTATACATTTGTCTATTTTATTTACAAAATATAAGTGACAAGACTTCAAATTTCTGATAAAGTTATATTTTGTGCGTTTGATAAATATACCTTACGAAGTACTATATTTGCACTAAAAAAATAAATATTATTTTTGCATTATGTAGAAAATTTGACACATCAAGCTTTTGAACCAGTCATAAAAGTCTGGACAAATAATTTCAGTTAAACAACTTGACTCTTGCTCATAAACTCTATATATTGTGCTTATAAGAAAACCCATAACAATATATGGAATTTTTAGGAGGAAATATAATGGTAACTGTATATACTAAACCAAATTGCATGCAATGCAATTTCACAAAAAAATATTTAACTGAAAAAGAAATTGATTTTCAAACGATCGATATAACAGAGTCTGAAGAAGCATTAGCGAAAGTTAAAGACATGGGCTTCCAAGCTGTTCCTGTAATTGTTGCGGAAAATGAAGAAGCTTTCTACGGTTTCCAACCGGACCGTTTGGCTAAATTAGCATAAGTTTGTTAATGACGCAACTTAAGTATATCTAAGTCGTTTTTATATAAAAAGAGCCATGAACAGGCACGCTGTCAATTTGACAAGCATTGTTCATGGCTCTTTATTTTTAAGTACTTTATCGTTCCATATAGTCTGATTCAGCCAAATCAGCCATCATTTGATATAAATCTCCAGCTGTTAACGCATCTTTTTCTGCCTTACTGAAATCTTTAATAATTTTGCCGTGATGTAATAAAATCATTCGATTGCCATATAACAAAGCATCTTGTAAATTATGTGTAATCATTAAAGCGGTTAAATTATGATCTTTCACTTGATCAGAAGAGATTTCTAAAATACGTTTAGAAGTCTTAGCATCTAAAGCAGCTGTGTGCTCATCTAATAATAGAATTTCTGGTCTTGTGAGGGTTGCCATCAATAACGCAATGGCTTGTCTTTGCCCACCAGAAAGGAGCCCTATTTCTGTATCCAAACGATTTTCTAAGCCCAGGTGTAGTTGACTCAACGCTTGTTGGAATTGCTTTCGGTTCTCCTCTTTAATAGCTAGTTTAAACCCTCTCTTTTGCCCACGTTTCAAAGCTAAGGAGAGATTTTCTTCAACAGTCATCCGTGGCGCTGTACCCATAGATTGGTTTTGAAAAACACGAGAAACTGATTTCGCACGCTCTTCCTCTGCAAGACGTGTAATATCTTTTCCATTTAACGTAATGTTACCTGAGTCTAGTAAAAAGGTGCCTGCAATTGCATTTAATAAGGTTGATTTTCCAGCACCATTTCCCCCGACAATTGTAATGAAATCCCCTTTTTCAACTTTAAGAGATAAGTCATCTAAAGCTGCGAAGGCATCTGGCGTTCGTTTATTAAATATTTTTCTAGCTTGATAAATCTCTAATAAAGTCGTCATGATTTAGTCACCTTTCTATATTCACGATAATCTGCTAGTCTGTTTTGGATAGTAGGAATGGCTAAACATAAAGCCACAATTATTGCTGAGAATAAACGGAAGTCATTTGCTTCAAAGTTCAACATTAACACGATTGTTAAAAGTAAACGATAGATTATTGAACCAATTAAAATTGTCATAAAACGAACTCCTAATTTAACATTACGGAATAAAACTTCTCCAATAATGATAGAAGCTAAGCCAATCACAACCGTACCAACTCCCATTTGAATATCTGCATATCCATTGTCTGTAGATACAATATATCCTGAGATTGCGATCAAACCATTTGCTAACATATAGCCCAACATTGTCATTTCAGAAGTTTCAATACCTAAAGACTTAGCCATTTGTATATTATCACCAGTCGCAATTAGCGCTTGACCCATTTCAGTTTTAAAGAAATAAGTTAATAAAAGGATGATCGTAGCAATAATCACTAAGCCAATCACAATAGTATCAACATTTCGTGGCAAGGATAAATTTGCAATAGCTGACTTTAATGTAGTGACTGTAGATAAAGACATATTAGCCTTACCCATGATTTTCAAGTTAATTGAATAAATACCTGTCATTGTAATGATTCCGGCTAACAAAGGATTTATACTGACACGTGTGACTAAAAATCCTGTAATCGCTCCCGCTGCCATACCAGCTAAAAAAGATATCAGTAGGGTTGTGAAAGGATCGATATTAAAGTAAAGCATTTGCGCACCAATCGCACCTCCAAGTACAAAAGAACCTTCAGTTGTCATATCAGGTGCATTTAAAATTCTAAACGTGATATAAATGCCCAGACCCATCACCGCCCAGATTGTTCCCTGAGAAATAGCACTAATCATCATATCCATTTTATCCCCTCCTTATTCACCAACTAATTCAGCATACGCTTCACTATTGACATCAATTGCATCACTAACGACTTCTTTTGGTAACTCAATACCTAAATCAGCTGCCTTTGTTGTATTAATATAAGTATCCGTTTTATCATTATAAATAATTGGATACGTTTCAGTATTTGCACCCTCAATCACATCAGCAACGACTGTTGCCGTATCTAACCCAAATTGATATTGATTAATGCCAACAGTCGCTAAACCACCATCAGCAACCATAGCATCAACTACAGGTATTATAGGAATGTCCTTTGCATCAGTTACCTGTATTAATGTATCCATGGCACTCGCGATTGTGTTGTCATTTGGCACCCAAATAGCATCTACCTGACCAGCCAATTGTTCAGCCACGGAAGCTAAATCATTGGTTGAGGTAATCGTTGCTTCAATAACTGTTAATCCTCTGCTTTCTGCTTCCGTTTTTGCGTCATTGACTGTTCTTGTAACGTTTGACTCAGATGAATTATATATAATACCTACACTCTCTATATCAGGTAAAATTTCCTGCATTAGATCAAACTGCTCTGCAACTGGCGCTGTATCTGTTACTCCAGTAATATTAGCACCAGGTTCTTCATCAGAAGCAATGAAACCATTATTAGAGGGATCTGATACTGCAGAAAGAATTACAGGGCGGTCTCCATTAGAAGCATTAGCTAAAGCTTGTGCAGCTGGAGTAGCAATACCAACTAAAATATCTGCATCTTCAGCTATAAAAGCATCAGAAATCATGGCTAAATCGGATTGATTTCCCTGACCATTTTGATAATCAATGGTGATGTTTTCACCTTCTACATAACCTCGCTCAGCCATACCATCATAAAACCCTTCTCTAATTTGATCTAATGATGGGTGTTGGATAAACTGCAATAAGCCAACAGTGATATCCTCTTCAGTAACTACTAATTGAGACTCACCTGCTTCTTTTGTGGGAATTTCTAATCCCTCTCTTTTAGCAATAAGCGTCGGCATTGCTAAATATAATGCAAAAAGTGCAACGACTAACCCCGAAGCAATACTTGAAATTTTCTTCATGTTTCTCCTCCTAATCTATACAAAAAAACGCCCCACTCTAAACTGTAGGACGTTAAGTTCCCACATAGTTGATTCTAGTAATCATTACTACATGTCTATGTGGGGGTTATTTTGAAAGGCTCAAATATGTTCTCCACATAAATACAGTCCAGAAAACTGAAGTTGTATCTATGCGCACTCGTGCAGATACAACTAATTTATGTGGCTTTGCCAGTTTTTCATTGTTTGCACAGTAGTTAACATTTGAGTGGCTCCCTTCATCTTTGATATCTTGTTAATCAAATATTAGCAAATCATGAGAAAAAAGACAAGCATAATATCAGGAAAAAGGATAATTCATTTTGGATTCGATATGTTAAAATGATCCACTTTTTTGCCAAAAGAAATAAAAACCCTTATAATAGTGTGTTAGGAAGGTGGTGCTTACATGTCTTTTGACGGTATGTTTACCCATGCACTAATTAAAGAATTAAACACAACGTTAGCAGGTGGTCGGATTCATAAAATCCAACAACCTTATGAGATGGAACTGGTATTAACTATCCGTGCTAACCGCAAAAACCACAAATTATTAATTTCAGCCCATCCGAGTTTCGGGCGTATACAAATAACAGAGCAAGCCTATAATAATCCTGAAACACCACCAAACTTTACTATGGTATTACGGAAATATGTTGAAGGAAATATTATTGAAGGTATTGAACAGTATGATAATGATAGAATAATCATTTTTAATTTAACTAGAAGAGATGAGTTAGGTGACGCTAGTCAACAACAATTAATTGTCGAAATCATGGGACGTCATTCCAATATCTTTTTATTAGACAAAGATAAGAAGATTATCGATGCGATTAAACATGTGCCAATGTATCAAAATACTTTTAGAACAATCTTACCTGGTGCAACTTATCAACTTCCTCCACATCAAAATCAAGTGAATCCTTTTAAAGTTGGCGAAAATTTTGAAGCGGATAAATCTTTAATGACAACAAAGTTCTTACAGAGTCAATTGATGGGGTTGGGTCGTGATTCGGCTATTGAATTAGCACACCTAATTGAAATAGATAGTCGTAAACCATATGAAGTCATTCGAGATTTCTGTATCAGATTTGACCATCCTACGCCAACACTAGTGATACAAGAGAATAAGCAACACTTTTTAGCGTTCCCTTATGCTACTATTTCTGGTGAGAAACACCAATATCATAATTTAAGTGAACTATTAACAGCATACTATGCAGAAAAAAGTAAGCATGACTATGTGCGCCAAGTTGGTAATGCGATTATTCAAGCAGTAGATAAGAATCTTAAGCACCAACACAAACGTTTGGCCAATCTAAATCAAGATATAGAAAAGTCGTCTAAAGCAGATATCTTCCAATTAAAAGGTGAATTATTGACCACCTTTTTATACCAGATTGAAAAAGGTCAAACAGAGGTTACCTTAGCGAACTACCACGATAATGACCAACCGATTACAATCAGCTTAGATCCCGCCCTATCGCCATCGCAAAATGCACAGAAATATTATCACAAATATAATAAGTTGCGTAATGCGATTAATCATATTGAGAAACAAAAACAAGTTGCTGAAGCTGAAATCCAATATCTAGAATCTATTCAAACACAATTAAATTTTGCTGAACCAAATGAATTAGCAGATATTCGGGAAGAATTAATTGATCAAGGTTATCTAAAAAAACAAAAGCAAGATAAGAAAAAGAGATCAAATAATGCTTCAGCTAAGCCTCGGGAATTCCAAACTCAAGAAGGGAATCGTATTTTAGTTGGACGTAATAACAAACAAAATGATCAATTGACCATGCGTCAAGCCAACAAAAACCACTATTGGTTCCACACAAAGGATATTCCCGGTTCACACGTTATTTTAGAATCTAGTAATCCTAGTGAGGCTGAAATTACTCAAGCTGCACAATTAGCGGCTGCATATTCAAAATACAGGCAATCTAATAATGTACCTGTTGATTACACACAAGTAAAACATGTAAAAAAACCAAATGGTAGTAAACCTGGTTTTGTAAATTATTTTGAACAAAAGACTATATTTGTAACACCAGCCAAATTGAACTAACATTTCTATATAAAGAGGTCGAACGAAAAGCTATTCTTTACCAGCCATATGGCTAACCAACCTAGCGTATACTCGTTCGACCTTTTTAGATATTTATACTAACGAATACGTTTATAAGCATGTTTTTTTACTTGGCAAGTAAATACAGGCAACTGATAGATCTCGCCATCACAGTTTAAGTTCATTGGCAATCCGTTCTCACTTATATATACTACTTCATCACAAGTTAGATGATGCAACTCTTTAACACCACCATGGTTTCCTGAGAAAAATTTATATATTAAGCCCCATATTTTGCGTGTTGGAAGCGTTTGCGCATAGACCAATTCTAGCAATCCATCATCCATTTGACCATTAAGATTCACCTTAAAACCACCACCGTACATGATTCCATTACACAAAGCGGCAAGTATATAAGGGCCAGGTTCAATTTGCTGATCCACTCCCGCTAACCGGGCTTTTAATATAATATCAAAAGCTGTACCATTTGTTAATGCCTTAGGAATAGAAGCCATATAGACATATTTTTGAAATATTTTGTTCTTTTTCTTGAAATGATTAGCCTGGTACACGACATTTGCATCTAAGCCAACACTCAAAATATTCATGACATATAAATCTAACTCAGGAATAAAGATAGCATCAGTCGCACTAGTTGCCCCTTTAAAAATTTGATCAACTTGATCTTTAATTGATCGCTTACCATATAAACTTCCGTAAAAGTCATTTCCCGTACCAAAAGGTAAAATAGCAAAAGTAAAATTTGTATCGATAACTATATTCCCAATTGAGTGTACAGTGCCATCTCCACCACAAGCGATCACTACACCGTCAGCGTATTTTTTGGCAAAACGGTCGATTAAAAATTGACTAGATGTTTTTGAAGTTGAATAAACTAAAAATATATTATCTTTATCTATACCAAATATAGACGCTCGCTCTTGTATTAATGCATTAATATCAGCTTTTTTCTTCTTTCCGGCTGACTTATTGAATATAAATAAAAAGCCCTTATCACTCATGTTTGTCACCCTTTGTCTAAATTATAAAAGCGTTTCATCATCACCTTCATTATAGCAAACAATTTATTATTCAATGTTATATGGTTTTTTGTTTAGTTTATCGAATGTACGTTTGTATTGACCGAACATACGTGCTATACTAGATTCAAATAAAAGCGAATAGTTAGAACTCATAACCTATATCAAAAGGAGTACAGCTAATGAAAGAACGTCATCTGCAAATACTTAAATGTATTTATTCTAATATACAAAGTCAAGGATTCCCTCCCACTGTAAGAGAAATCTGTGAAGCAGTAAATTTATCCTCAACATCAACCGTACATGGCCATTTATCACAATTAGAGAAACAAGGTTATCTTCTACGTAATGCGACAAAACCTCGTGCCATGGAGATTACTGACAAAGGGTTGACATTGTTAGGTGTATCTAACCAAGGTATCCCAATGATCGGTACAGTAACAGCTGGTCAGCCAATTACAGCAATTGAAGAAATTGAAGATTATTTTCCAATTCCACCTACTCTGCAAAATCAGTCCGAATCATTATTTATGTTAAAAATTCGTGGCGATTCGATGATTGAAGCCGGTATCTTAGACGGGGATTATGTGATTGTTCGGCAAGAATCAACTGCTAAAAACGGCGATATCGTTATTGCAATGACAGATGAAGGGGAAGCTACCTGTAAACGTTTCTTTAAAGAAGATGGATATATTCGCCTGCAACCTGAAAATCATAGTTTAGAACCGATCATTTTAACAGATGTTCAAATTTTGGGTCGCGTTATTAGTCTATTTAGAGAACATACATACTAAACTCAGTATAGCTATATAGTGTGCACATTTTGTTTGCCCTATATATAAAGAAACTGCCTCGAGCACACGTCCATAATACCCTATATCAAAAAAACATGACGCCCTACTGTCTAGTCTACTTAACTGACGAGGGTTAGTCATGTTTTTTTTAGAATTAATAATGCATCAATGAAAAGACATCTGTTCCAGCAATTTTTTCTCTAGCCTTAAATTCATCTAATTCAACTAAGAAGGCAGCGCCAACTACTTCGCCACCCAATTTCTCGATTAACGAAACACATGCTTCGATTGTGCCTCCCGTAGCTAATAAATCATCAGCGATAAGGACTTTGTCACCTGGTTTGATAGCATCTTTATGGATTTGTAAAGTTGACTTTCCGTACTCTAAACCGTAATCAATAGATTCGATTTCACGAGGTAGTTTGCCTTTCTTACGAGCTGGTACAAAACCGATGTTTAATGCATAAGCAACCGGACAACCTACAATAAAACCACGAGCTTCTGGTCCGACAACGACATCAACATCTTTTTCTCGTGCAAATGCCACAATTTCATCGATTGCTTCGTGGAAAGCTGGACCATTCCCCATCAGAGGTGTAATATCTCTAAATAAAATATCTTTCTCTGGGAAGTCCTGTACATCTGCAATATATTGTTTAAAATCCATTATTTTCCTCCTGAATAGAAATAATCTTTAATCATAGTAACATCATTATACCGCAATAATCGTTCATTATTGATTTGGGACGCCCAATCAGCCATAGTTTTAGTGGCTAGTAAGTCAACTTTCTCACTGACCGGTATGGTCACTAAATCTGTATTATGCCATTTGACTAGCTCAGCTTCTTCTAGAACTTTCACCATTAATTCTAGTTTTACCTTGGAAATTTTAAAGTAGTCTGCCAGTACTTGCTCATTACCTGCAAGTGGTACAGTCCCATGCCCTTGTAAATATTTATATAATTGAGCGAATTCTTGACGTGTTGGTTTTCCTACCAAATAAGCATTAATAGAGGAGTATGCATAGACATAAATATTATCAATCGCCTTACTAATTATCAAGTCTTTTATAGCTGATAAGTCTTTTGGAATATCAAAAATTACTAAGCTTTTATAAGCAACAAGGGTCGTGCCCTTTTCTATAATTTGACCAATATCACTAGTCATAATTGCCTCACTGGTGAAAGGAATATCATCCTTATAAGCTTGGAAAAATGGCTCATTTTCAAAAACATAAATGGCATTTTCTATCGACATAATTTGATTACGCTCGCGCAAATTCCGTAAATCAAAAATACTCTTACTTGCTTGACGAATATCTTTGATTTGTGCTTGTGGTGATTGATTACCATTCCATGCATTAACAGACAAACTAAATACCACATCAATTGGTTCATTCGCTACTAGTTGTTTCGCTAAGTCACCCGACTTGAAAGCAATCATACTTATTTTGACATCACCGTCTGTTACCATTAGCTTTAAGGTATTTTTATCTTTTCCAATTAACTGAATTTGTGATAATTGAATATCTCTCATTAGAAATAAAGGCTGTCTATTATCGGTTCCAAATGGCTTTATCGGATCAAGTGCCTTAATATTTTCAAGGGTAATATCAGAAATATCAATAACCCCATCAATTCTTAAGGGTGTTTTCTGATTAAATACCGATGCAAATTCAATCATTCGATCAAGTAAAGTTGTTTTCCAATCTTCAAATTGATCAATAGGAACTGTCATCCCGGCAGCCATTTCATGACCACCAAATTTATCTGTATAATCTTTTCCAGCTTGTAATACTTGGAAAAGGTCAATTCCTTCAACGGAACGTCCAGACCCTTTATAAGTACCCTTTTCGCTATTCTTACTTAATAAAATAGTTGGGCGATGGTACTTTTCAACCAAACGACTAGCTACAATACCAAGCACCCCTTCGTGCCAACCTTCCTGACCTAAAATAATCATCTGTGGTAAATGATTTTCGCCATCAACGAGAGCTTCAGCTTCTTTCACCATCTCATCTACAATTGCTTTACGAGCGTTATTCTCTGAATCTAATAGTTCAACCAATTCTGCTACTTCTTGGTCATCAAATGAAGTTAAAAATTGTACTCCAGGATTTGGATCACCTAGACGACCTAATGCATTTAATCTAGGCCCCAGAATAAAACTAATTGTTTGTTCATCGATTTGGTCAGGTTGAATATTTTCTTTTTCAAAGAACATTTGTAATCCTAACCGTTCAGTATGCTTCATTTGGTCTATACCAGACGAAACAATGACCCGGTTTTCATCAGTTAATGAGACTGAGTCAGCAACTGTTCCAATCGCAGCAACATCTAGTAAATCACTAGGTGTTTCACCAAGTAGCGCTGTAGCCAATTTTAAGGCCACACCAGCCCCCGCTAGATCACCAAAAGGATATTGCCCTTCTGGGTGACGTGGGTGGACGATGGCATAAGCATCCGGCAAGCTATCGCCAATTTCATGATGGTCTGTGATAATCACATCAATCCCTTGCTCTTTAGCATAAGCAACTGCCTCATGACCAGCGACACCATTATCACAAGTGAGTATTAATTGGGTGCCTTTCTTGATGTAATAGGCATAGACATCTTTGTTTGGCCCATATCCATCTTCAAATCGATTAGGTAAATAAAAAGATACATTCGCCCCAAGCATCTCTAGTGTCTCATAGAGAATAGTTGTTGATGTAATCCCATCTGCATCATAATCCCCATAAATTAAAATTTCTTCATAGTTTTCAACGGCTTGCTGGAGTCTTGAAACGGCCTTATCCATATCTTTTAACAGGAATGGATCGTGAAATATGGGCTCTTTAGCAATAAAAGCTCGGATAGCTGCTGTCGTTTGATAGCCTTTATCATAAATAACTTGTACAACCATTTTGGGTAAGGATAAGTCTTCAGCTAGTTGTTGGATAAAGGCTGTAGATTGGTCATCCTCTTTCGTTAAATATTCAGGTTCTATCCATTCATAAACTGATTGCAACAAAATTGGTCCTCATTTCTAAATACTGTAGAAAAATCAGTCTCTAAACTGACCTTTTTTAAAAGTTAAATGTATTAAACGATAAGCTACGTTTGGTGCCAATCGCATCAAGCGATTCATGATATCATAGTAGAATGGTACAACTAGCTCAAACTGGCCACGTTCGATTGCGGTTGCCATTTTGTCCGCCACAATCTCTGGTGTTGTAGCAAAAGTTTGGACATTTTCAAAATATGACCCATCTTTATCTGCGATATCAAAGAAAGCTGTGTCAACCGGTCCTGGTAGAATGCAAGTAACCTTAATCTTAGTCGACCATAAATCTTGTCTTAGTCCATTGGCAAAGGCATGAACACCTGCTTTACTAGCTGCATAAACGGCTGACTTAGGTGTTTGGATTAAACCAGCTACTGAAGAAATTAAAGTAATATTATTTGTTTTAGTATCTTGGTCTAACATTCCAGCTGCAAAGCGTTTTGAAAGAAACATAGTCAATAGTAAGTTTGTATGCGTTAACTTGGCAATTTGAGTATAATCTTGGTCTTCAATCGTTGAAAAATCACCGAAACCTAAACAATGTACGAAGTTTTCAATCTGACCTTTATCAAAACAGTATTTGGCGAAATTTTCAGCTTCATCTCCCGTAACTAAATCCGCCGTATAGGCTAACACTTGACCGGCACCTAGTTCAAGAGCATGCTTTTTTGTTTCATTTAGTCGCTTTTTATTACGACCATTGATAATGATATTTCTACCTTTGCTAGCCATCTTGTAGGCAAAAGCTTGACCGATTCCTGAAGATGCACCTGTAATGACTGTATATGTTTGAGACATTTTCATCACTCCTATAAATTTCGCTACTTACCTAGATTAATTGAATCAAAATCTTTTACAATGTGACTATTATGAAATATCTTTTTAGCGTCTGCTTCTAATTGTTGTGATGTCTTCCCTACATATCTTGCTGAGATATGCGTTAATAGTAATTGTTTAACATTCGCCTCCTTGGCTACTAGACCCGCTTGCTTGGCAGTTGAATGATAGTAATTACGCGCCATACGTTCCTCACCTTCTGCAAAAGTAGCTTCATGAACTAATATATCCGCATCTTTCGCTAGTGCAACAGCATTACGATGATAACGCGTATCTCCTAAAATAGTAATAATACGACCTTTTATATCTGGTCCAATGAAATCCTGACCATTCAACTGTCGTCCATCATCTAGTGTGATGGTTTTTCCTTGTTTTAATTGACCTAATAACGGACCATTTGGTACACCGGCTGCTCTTGCTTTATCAATCAATAATTCACCTACCTGATCTGCTTCAATTACCCTATAACCATATGACTGGATAGCGTGGTCTAAAGTCTTGTAAATGACTTGATATTGGTCATTTTGAAAAACAATACCTTCATCTGCTAACTCATGAATGATTAAATCATAGCCTAAGCTAGTACGGGTAACCTGAAGAAAATTTTCTATATATGCTTTTATCCCTTTAGGTCCGTATATCGTGACCGCTGATTCTCCGCCTTGATGACTTCTTGAAGATAGAAAACCTGGTAAACCAAAAATATGGTCGCCATGTAGATGCGTAATAAAAATTTTAGTGACTTTTCGGGGTTTTAACGTGGTTTTCATGATTTGATGCTGGGTTGCTTCGCCACAATCAAACATCCACATTTCATTACTCTCGTCTAATAATTTTAACATGATACTAGTTACATTCCGACTTCTACTCGGTACGCCAGCACCTGTTCCTAAAAAAGTTATCTCCACTTTCTTTCGCTCATTTCTATTTATAAATTCGTAAAAACCAAGAGCGCACATTAAATCCAAGTTTCCCTGTTCAATGTGCGCTCCTGTTTCAATGCCTAGAAAATCTATTCTTGGAATTCAAACTCGTAATCCAATATTCGGATAATATCCCCTTGCTTAGCACCACGTGCAGCCAAGGCTTTATCAACACCCATATTCTTCAATTGACGAGCAAATCGTAATGCTGACTCATCATATTCCAAATTAGCCATTTTAAATAATTTCTCAATTTTATCCCCATATAGATAGAAAGTACCATCTGATTCTCGTCCTACATAGAATGGCGGTTCTTCATCTTCAGGCATTTCATAAACAACTGTTTCTGTAGAAGCTTGTTTACCTTCTTCAGCAATCCGCTCTTCTTCCAAGCGAATCAATTCGGCAGTATGGTCCATTAAAGGTTCCAATCCTTCTCTAGTATAAGCAGAGATTGGGAATATCTCTGGCAGTGCTAAATCTGGATAATTTTCAGCAAAATAGCTTGCAAGTTTCTCCTTAAACTCTTCAATATATAATTCAGCTTCAGGAATATCCATCTTGTTCGCTACGATAATCGTTGGTCGTGACATTAGTTGATCATCATAATGATGTAGTTCCTTATTAATAGCAACGTAATCCTCAAAAGGATCTCGATTTTCAAAACCACCCATATCAATTACATGTAAAATTACCTTAGTTCGTTCAACATGACGTAAAAATTGGAAACCTAGCCCTATACCGTCAGCTGCTCCCTCAATTAAACCTGGTAAATCCGCTAGTACGAATGATTCGTTTGAACGTGTATTCACTACACCTAAGTTGGGCGTAATTGTTGTAAAGTGATAGTCCCCTATTTTTGGTGTTGCTGCCGTCACAACAGATAATAACGTTGATTTCCCAACTGAAGGGAAACCTACTAATCCTGCATCAGCAATTAATTTTAATTCTAGTTGCAGGGTAATTTCCTCTCCTGGTTCACCATTCTCCGCGATTTCCGGTGCAGGATTGTTATGAGTGGCGAATTTCATATTCCCACGACCACCACGACCTCCGTGAGCAACAACAAGTTCTTCACCATCTTTTACTAAATCACCAATAATTTGACCAGTGTCAAAGTTTTTAACTACTGTTCCAGGGGGTACAGCGACATACATATCTTCTGCACCACGTCCATACATTCCTTTAGGCATACCATTTTCGCCTGGTTTCGCTTTGAAGTGACGGTTGTAGCGGAAGTCCATCAAAGTTCTCAATCCTTCATCTACTTTGAAGATAACGTCACCACCACGGCCACCATCTCCTCCAGCTGGACCACCATCTGGACGATATTTTTCTCGTAAAAAGGCAACCATACCGTCGCCACCCTTACCTGCTTTTACCCAGATTTTAGCATAATCAAAAAATGTTGACATATGTTCCCCCCTCCTTTCAATTACGATTACTATACTTATTTAGTGTTAATACGGTTTGTATCAGCAAGTATTAAAATCGCTTGTGCAATCAAACTCAAAATTGCCAAACGGTTATTTTGCACCGTTTGTTCTTCTGCAAACACCATATTGTGATCAAAAAATTCAGTGATTATTGGTGTTAAGGCCTCAAGTTGATTATAGTTGTCTTGCATGTCATTTGTCATCTCTAAGCCTTTAGCACTATTAAATAATGCTACTTCAGATTCAGTTTCAAAACGGCTCTCATCTATTATAGCATTCTCCACGTTTAATTCGCGGGCTTTCTTACCTAAATTCAAGATACGATTCCACGCTTCGAGTGTTTCTTTAAATGAAGATTTACTACTTGCTTCTTGTAAGACCTTACTTGCTGCTAATTTCGTTAAAATATCATTTGAACGACTTTGTAAGACAGCATCCGCAATATCATAACGAATTTCTTGATCATTCAATATCGCTTTCAAACGGTCATTTACAAATTGACTCAATGCCGTTTGTAATTGAAGTAGACGATCTTGATCTTGAATATCATAAACAGTTTGCAAGATACTTATAATATCAGTTTTCCAGTCAAAAGTTAACTCATTTTCGATTAGAATGCGCACAATTCCAGAAGTTTGACGACGTAAAGCAAACGGATCGTTTGATCCAGAAGGAATACGGTTGATATTAAAGAATGAGATAACAGAATCTAATTTATCTGAGACTGCAAATAATTTTCCTAATTGGCTAGCTGGTAATTCTCCATCTGCAGAAATAGGCATATAATGTTCACGAATAGCGGTAGCAACAGCAGGAGTTTCACCAAATTCTAAGGCATATTTTTCACCCATAACACCCTGTAATTCAGAGAATTCATCTACAATACCTGTTACTAAATCAAATTTATAGATTTCAGCAGTACGTATAATATCTTCCGCTTGTGCATCGGCAAATTCATCTGACCATTTTTCAGCAAGGTATTGCGCAATTTGACCTGTACGTGTCATTTTTTCTTGTAATGTACCAATTTCAGCGTGGAAAGTCACCTTAGCCAAACGATCCTGGAAGTCTTGAATGGTTTTAGTTTTATCTTCATTTACAAAGAAGAAGCCATCTTCTAAACGAGCAGTTAGCACTTTTTGATTCCCTTTTCGAACATTATCCAGATATTCAGCATTTCCATTACGAACTGCTAGGAATAAAGGTAACAAGTTACCAGCTTGATCTTTAACATAGAAGTAACGTTGATGGTTCTTCATTGAAGTAATAAGTACTTCATCTGGTAATTCTAGGTATTTCTCATCGAAATTACCAATAAAGGCTGTTGGATATTCAACAATCTGTGTAACTTCTTCAAGTAAATCTTCATCAATATCAATTTGATAGTCATTTTCACTCGCTAATTGGTTGATTTGTTGTTCAATCAATGCTTTTCGTTCATCTTGATTAACAATGACAAACTCTTTTGCTAATGCTGCTTCATAAGCATCTGCATCAGCAATCGTTACAGCTTGGTCACCTAAATAGCGATGTCCACGAGAAACATTTGAAGCTGTTAAATTTAAGAAAGTTAATGGTAAGACTTGATCATCCAGTAATGCTACCATCCAGTGAATTGGGCGAATATATTTGACATCATATGAAGCCCAGTGCATAGAAACAGGAAATGACATATGATCAATAACAGTTACAATATTTTGTAAAATATCTGCTGCAGGACTTCCTGGGTTAGATATTTCAATGAAAACATACTCTTCCCCTTTTACTTCCTCAAAGTAAATATCTTCAACAGATGCGCCTTTTCCGCGAGCAAAACCTTGCGCAGCTTTGGTCCAGTTACCTTCTTCATCTTGGGCAATACGTTTAGCTGGTCCCTTAGCAACTTCAGAAAAATCTGTTTGTTTATCTGCTAGACCATTCACACGAACTGTTAAACGACGTGGGGTCGCAAATGTTTCAACATTTTCAAAAGTTAAACGGTTTTCTGTTAAAAAGTTTTCAACTAAAGCTTTTAATTGGTTAACGGCATTACGCACGTATTGGGCAGGTACCTCTTCTAAACCAATTTCAAATAAAAATTTATGTTGGCTCATTATTTTGCCTCCTTCAATAACGCTTCTGCTGTTTCGCGGTCTAATAATGGGTAACCCAAATCAGCACGTTTTTTCACAAACATTTTAGCTACGCGACGCGCCATATTACGGATACGTGCTAGATAAGCAGCACGGTCAGTAACAGAGATGACCCCACGTGCATCCAATAAGTTAAATGTATGTGAGCATTTTAAAATGTAGTCATAAGCCGGGTGAACTAATTCATTATCGATCTGTTTTAGCGCTTCAGTTTCATATTTATTGAAGGCAGAGAACAACATATCTACATCTGATTCTTCAAATGAATAAACTGAGTGCTCATACTCAGCTTGGCCAAAAATTTCACCATATTTGACCCCTTCAACCCATTCAATATCATAAACTGAGTCAACCTCTTGGATGTAAGAAGCTAAACGTTCTAAACCGTAAGTTAATTCAGATGTTACAGGCTTACATTCCAATCCACCAACTTGTTGGAAATAAGTAAATTGGGTAACTTCCATCCCGTCTAACCAAACTTCCCAACCCAAACCAGCACAACCTAATGAAGGATTTTCCCAGTTATCTTCTACAAAACGAATATCATGTTTTAATGGATCAATACCTAATTGTTTTAGGCTTTCAATATAAAGCTCTTGAATATTTTCTGGATTTGGCTTCATCACGACTTGGAATTGGTGATGTTGGTATAAACGGTTTGGATTTTCACCATAACGACCGTCAGCTGGACGACGAGATGGCTCTACGTAACAAGCATTCCACGGTTCAGGTCCGATTGCTCGCAAGAAGGTATAAGGTGACATAGTACCCGCACCTTTTTCAGTATCATAGGCATTTAAAACTAAGCAGCCTTGCTCTGCCCAGTAATTTTGTAAAGTTAAAATAATATCTTGAAATGTTTTATGATTCGTTGCCAAGATGTTCACTTCCTCATTCTTAATCTTTAGTGGTCAAATACATCAGAAGACACAAAAAAGCCCCTATGTATTTGAAAAACAAACACATAGGGACGATTATATCGCGGTTCCACCCTACTTCTAATGCATAAACTCATTAGCGCTTTATTGCTAAGTGCTCCAATATGCCTTCACATGAGTTCAATTCGGCCGCTTTCACCATCCGACCTCGCTTTAGAATCTACCTCTAGTTACTTAGTATTTTCATTGCACTTCTTATATTCAGCTATTATCATACTTTTTTTCTCTTTTATCGTCAAGTGGATTGATAAAAGTTTCTAACTGACTAATAAAGTGTCTACTCTTCAAATGAATGCCAACGTACTCCTCATATAGGTCATCTAAAGCCTGTCTAATTTCAGCTTTGGTACTAACCTGTAAGTTCACTTCTCCTAACCTATCGTAGGAAATTTGGCTGAACATTCGAATAAAATGACTAGCTCTAGGTGACCAATGCAAACGGCGTTCATCCATATGAAAATGATCCGCACATAATACCCCAGCATATGCCATAGAATAATCAAATCTTCCACTGTCCTGGCCACATATTGCACAATATAGAAAATTCGGTGCTACACCAAATTTAGGTAGCAACTGAATTTCAAATATATTCGCCACAACAGACGGATCAACACCTGCTTCAATTTTACCTAAACCTTGCCACAACAAATCAAAAACCTTGTCTTCTTGAATAAAATCTTCAAAAGCAGCATCCGTTAATCCTGTCATATAAGCAGCATAAGCATTGGCTTGGATATCATCAATCGTCGTCTTAGGAAATTGAATATTGCCAGTATCATTCAAGAAGGAAAAGCCTTGATCATTTATAGTCCCAACAAAAGAGGCGCGCATATATGGAAAGGCAATCTCTTTTAGACTATTATTTTGTCGTTGAATATTTTTAACAAAAAACATACGCTTTCCGTATTCTTTTGTAAATATCTTAATTAGTAAATCATTTTCTTTATACTTACGCGTAAAAAGGACAATCCCATCGAATCGCGCATAATGATCCTTCCGCATGGTCTTGCCCTCCTTTTCATACACATTTGCATATACCTACTTCGTTTGTGGATTAGCCTTTGTAATTTTTATAGTTATAACCTAAATCACCTAAGTTTGATTTATTATTACGCCAGTTCTTTATGATCTTCACCCATAGTTCCAAATATATTTTTGAACCTAATAGATTTTCAATTTCTTTGCGCGCATCAACACCTATTTTCTTGATCATTTTACCACCTTTGCCGATAATGATGCCTTTTTGGCTTTTTTGATCAACTATGATAGTGGCATATACATGGACGCGGTCTAATTCATCTTTTTGCATAGAATCAACTTGAACAGCTACCGAATGTGGAATTTCTTCATAGGTATTTAATAGAATCTGTTCACGAATTAATTCAGATACCACAAAATATTCTGGGTGGTCTGTAATAAAATCAGATGGATAATACTGTGGTCCTGTTGGTAAAAGATTCACCAAGGTATCCATTAGGGTTCCAACATTATTTCCGTTTAAAGCAGATAAAGGAATAATGCCATCAAAACTATCTGGGTTTGGAATCGTTTCTATAAAATCAGCTAAAGTATCTGGTGAAACTTTATCAATTTTATTTATCCCTAAAAACTTGCGTGTTTTATAATTTTTAATTTTTTCAAAGACAAATTTATCACCAGGTCCAATGGGTTCTTCAGCATTTACAAGCATTAAGATAACATCTACTTCCTCAAGAGATTGGTAAGCAGACTTATTCATAAATTCACCTAACTCATTATGTGGTTTATGAATACCAGGTGTGTCAATAAAGACAATCTGTGCTTCTTCTGAAGTGTAAACAGCTTGAATCTTATTACGTGTCGTCTGAGCTTTATCAGACATGATCGCTACTTTTTGACCAACAACACGGTTTAAAAATGTTGACTTTCCAACATTAGGACGACCAACGATTGCTACAAAACCGGATTTATAACCATCAAAATTATCTTCTGCCTGGGCACCATCATCTTCTAGTAACTTTTCTAAGTCCTCAATATTATCAAAATCGTTTATATTAAAATCTTCTATATTCAAAAATAGTCTCCCTTATTCAGTATTAATGGAAAAAAAGTAAAATTTCAGGAACAAAAATGAGTAAACCAACAATGACGGCCATCATAGAAGAAATTAAGACACCTCCAGCGGCTACATCTTTCACATTTTTAGCAATTGGATGATATTGTTGGTCGGTAACTAAATCAATAATCCACTCAGCTATGGTGTTGGTAATCTCCATACAAATGACAATAGCACACGTTAATATGAGAATTAACCATTTCTCAATAGACAAATTGAAATAATAGGCTGCTAACATCACTAATACTAAGCCTAGTAGTTGATATCGAATGTTACGCTCATGAACAAATGCAAATCGAATACCACTCAAAGCATAGCCCATAGATTCAAAAAAATTATGATTTTTATCCACCTTGGGCAATTCTGGTGTTTGCTTACGCTCTTTTAAGTCCATAAGCATCTAAAATTTCTTTCTGTAGACTAAACATTTCCTTCTCATCCGTTTCATTCATATGGTCATATCCATTCAAATGTAAAAAGCCATGGATAGCTAAAAAACCTAACTCGCGTTCAAAAGAGTGTCCATATTCCTCAGCTTGTGCTCGGGTTTTATCAATTGAAATGAAAAGATCCCCCAGTTCTCGTGGCATGTCTTCTGGTAGACCAACAATTGATAGTTCATCTTCACCAAGATCTTCAATCGCAAAAGAAATCACATCGGTTGGACTGTCAATATTACGGTAAGTTCTATTGATTTCATGAATTTCTGCATCATTCACAATAGTTAATGATAAATCAATTTCTCCTGTTAATTCTAAATAATCAGCTGCAAACTCTAGCAATTCATGTAACATTTTTTCATCTTCAGCAGAAACTTCCTTTGTTTTATCTTCATAAATTAAATCTAACATATCTTCACCTTTTTTCTCCTAGCCTTGACCTTCACTATCTTCATTCGCATAAGCATCAATAATTGCTGATACTACAGGATGACGCACAACATCAGTTGCAGTAAAGTGAACAAAGTCTATATCTTTAATACCTCTTAAGTATCGTTCAGCATCAATCAAACCAGATTTAGCACCTCTTGGTAAATCGATTTGTGTTTTATCACCATTGACAATCATCTTAGAGCCGAATCCAAGACGGGTTAAGAACATCTTCATTTGAGCAACGGTGGTATTTTGTGCTTCATCTAAGATAACAAAAGCATCTTCTAAAGTACGCCCACGCATATAAGCTAATGGTGCTATTTCAATCACTCCACGCTCTAATAAACGCTCCGTATGTTCACGACCATAAATCGTATACAAAGCATCATAAATTGGACGTAAGTACGGATCTACCTTTTCTTTCAAGTCCCCTGGTAAAAATCCCAAACTTTCTCCCGCCTCAACCGCTGGGCGTGTCAATACAATGCGTTTCACTCGTCCTTGTTTGAGTGCCTGAACGGCCATCATCACTGCTAAGAAAGTTTTCCCAGTACCAGCTGGTCCAATTCCAAACGTTATGGCATGTTTATTGACAGCATGTAAATATTGACGTTGACCTACAGATTTTGTGCGAATGGCTTTTCCTTCAAATGTTCGACCAATTTCTTCTTCATATAAACTCACGAAATGGTTCAGTGTTCCATTTCTCGCCATCTTAATAGCAGTAATCACATCACGTTCACCAATTGTAATGCCCGATTGTAGAATAACTTGTAATTCGGTTAATAAATCAATTGTTTGTATAACACTCGCTTCAGGTCCACTCACTTCAATATGCTCATCCCTAGCAAATATTTGAACCTCAAAAGCTTGTTCAATCAAAGAAAGATTACGGTCCTCAGTACCAAAAAGTTGTACAGCTAACGCTGGATCCATCAAGGCTACACTTTTGCTAATTGTAGATTCTGTCAAATGAAAACTTCCTCCTTTTCGTATTAAGTAAATTATAGCAAAAATGTAAGATAAATACGAATAACAGACCATACATTATCAAATGCTTTGTCCTTTTTCGAAAAGGACATTTACTTTCGAAAGTGAATGGATCAATGATATAATGGAGAAAACGCTTTATGGAGGCATAAAAATTGCAAAAAATTATAGCCATCGCTAATCTAGTAAAAGATTGGCAATTTAAAGATATTCAAGATATTGCGAGTAATTATCAAGTGAAACGAGCAGACGAATTAACAGACGTAGACTATCCCAACATTGAAATTCAATATGGTTGGAACGCTGATTTAGCCGAGAAATATAAAATGAATGGTTATGATAGCCTACGCTGGATTCAAGTCCAATTTGCTGGAATTAATCAATTACCTAAAGAGATTGTTACTGATCAAAATATTCAAATTACTAACATGAGCGGTATCCATGCAACACCAATAGCTGAAACGGTATTTGGTTATATTTTAAATTACTATCGCAGTTTACACATTTATAAAGCGCGTGAACAAGAAAAGCACTGGGCATATGCAAAACATATGTCATTACCTGAGAAAAAAATGTTGATTTTTGGTGCTGGTAATGTGGGGAAAGAAATAGCCCGTATCGGCCAAGCATTCGGTTTAGAAACAGTCGGTGTGAATACGTCAGGTCGCAATGTAGACCACTTTGATCAAACAGTGAAAACAGCGGACGGATTTAAGCAAGTGACTGACGCCAATATCATCGTCAACGTCTTACCAGAAACAGACGCCACACAAGCTGTTTTCAATACCGATTTCTTTAATCGTCAAGAGAATCAACCACTATTTATTAACGTTGGTCGTGGGTCTGCTGTGGTCGACGAAGACCTGATTAATGCTCTAGAAAATGACCGCATTGCTTACGCTGCTTTAGACGTCTTTAATGAGGAACCACTGCCTAGAGACCATCCTTTCTGGACTCATGAAAAAATTGATGTTACACCACATATGACTGGTCAAGTAGAACACTTTGCCATCGAAACATATAAGATATTCCATGCTAACTTAAAAGCTTACGCAGAAAAGGGCGACTTAGCCGTCAATGTTGTTTCAAAAGAAAAAGGCTATTAAATCACAATAAGTCAAATAGATAAAAAAGCATCGGCTTTTCTAAATTTCGGAATAGCCAATGCTTTTTTCGATATTTTTTTGTTTATTTTGCAAATAAGGTTACTGGGGGAAGACCTTCAAATTGGCCAACATAAACACCTGGTTCAATGACTTTAGGCATATTAACGGCACCTGAAGCTACAAACATGCCTGGTTCAATAGCTTGACCAATTTCAGCTAATTTTTGTGCCAACCATTGGACTGAATATGCTGGGTGACCCATCACCTCTTTTGAAGAACCCTGAGTGTATGGTTGACCATCTAGTGTTACTGTCCCTATCACGTCATCAATTTCTTGATAAGTTCGTTTGACATATTCACCAGCTACTACACCTGCATTGGCTGCGCCATCGGCAATCAATTCAAATTTTGAAATATTCCCGTACCAGTTGTCATAACGGCAATCAGGAATTTCATATCCTGTCGCCACCTTACATTTAGACATGATCGTCTCAACAGAATCGTCAGGCGAAATCCTTTCTTCAGCCTTGAATATCATTTCAAATTCTAACAATGGCCCCATAAATTTGCTTAGATCTATATCCGAACCCCAAACGCCTTTATCTGTCATGACACCATATAAAGGAGTTGAAGTCTTAAAGAAGGACTGTTGAATTTTTGCTGACAAAGAAATTTTATATCCCGCAACTTGTTCACCAGCCTCTTTTCGTAAATCTAAAACGGCTTGTTGAACACGGTATCCGTCTTCCTCATTCAATATCCCGAACTTCCCATATTTTACGGGGATTTTATGATTATCTGCTTGATAAAGTGCTTGACTTGCGAAAATAATTTCTTGATCCATCATAAACTGTTATCCTCCATTTTACATGGCGTCAGATGCGCCACCGTCAATATTCACTGCTGTACCACTAACATAAGAAGCAGCATCTGAAGCAAGAAAACTAATCACTTTAGCAGCTTCTGCTGTTTCACCAACACGGCCCATTGGCGTATGCGTATCCTTGGCTTTTTGTTTTGAAAACTCTTCCCAAGTGGGTTTTTCCGGGTCATTTTGCCACATATTTTCAACCTGCTCACTTCGGATATAACCAATACATACCGCATTTGCACGAATATTGTATTCACCGTACTCCTTACTCAATTCCTTGATGACGGCAAGTCCTGCTGAGCGGGCTGGTGAGGTTGGAACTGATTTTGGACCTGGCGTCTTTCCTGAATTTGATAAAACACTAATAATAGACCCTGACGCTTGCTTTCGCATATAGGGGAGTACTTCACGTGTAAAATTCGCCACACCAATAATTTTGATTTCTAAATCAAATCGCCAGGCATCATTATCTACTTCTTCAAATGAGCCCGCTCTGTGGCCACCCGCATTATTGACTAAGATATCGATAGTCCCGTATTTGGATGCAGTATCCGCAATTGCCTTTTGGACAGCGGATAAATCTGTAACGTCAGCTACTGCGTAATCTACTTCAACCCCCGTAGCTTCTTTAATGGCTGTTTGTGCCTCAATTAATCTTTCCTCGTGGCGGGCTGTAATCACAACGTGTGCACCCTCCTCAGCCAGTGTTTTTGCTGTTTCAAATCCGATACCTCTACTTGCCCCGGTTATGACTGCTACTTTACCTTTTAGTCCTAAATCCATCAAAATCGCTCCTTCATCTTTATAGATCTTATTGATTTGAAAAAAGTTTCCACTCAAGTTCCAGATTTTTACCATTCTTTATAGCTTTCGGCCTCAACTAATAAAAAAACGACGACCGTCAACAGGCCGCCGTTTCATTAGCTAGAGCCCGTTTCACGTGGAAAAGGACTCTCCTAGAGAAGAATCCTACTTAGCTAATGATAATAATTCTTGTTTTGAATTAAATGGAGACGCAACAAATACGTCAGCATGCATCATATATATGGAGGATATTCTAAATTGACGCATTGTTGTCACCCCTTTCAAATTACTAAATACAATTTATCAAAAAAAAGAAGTGATTTCAAGCTATTTTTTAATTTTATTTTAATGAATTTCTCATTTATAATATTAAAACTCAATTTTTTGACCAATAAAAAAGGAAGTCAAATGACTTCCTTTTTATATTCAAATAAATTAACTTAAATATTTTTTGGCTACTGTTTGCATTGCATTACCTTCAACTCGGCCTTTAAATTTAGCCACAGCAGTTTGCATTACTTTACCAAAATCTTTCATAGATGTTGCGCCACCTTCATCAATAACTTGATTAACGCCTTCATCAAATTCAGATTCTGATAATTGTGCTGGCAAATATTCTCGATAATGCAATTACAGCAACCGCGCTATCTGCTAATTCTACATGATCTGCTTGACGGAATCCTACTTCCAACTCTTTTCCTTGCTTCAACTCGCGAGCCAAAAGTTCAATTTCTTCATCCACAGACAAGGTATTACTTTGTTAATTTCAGCATTTTGAACTGCTGTCTTTAACATCCGGATAACAGATAACTTACATTTATCTTTAGCTTTCATGGCTACCTTCATATCGGTATTTAGTTGGTCTAATAACGCCATGAGCTGTCTCTTTTAAGTGAGGTAAACAATTAGAATTTACGTTTACGAGCCGCTTCAGATTTCTTCTTACGTTTTACTGAAGGTTTTTCGTAGAATTCACGTTTACGTGCTTCTTGTATTGTACCAGATTTTGAAACTGAACGTTTGAAGCGACGAAGAGCGTCGTCAAGTGATTCGTTTTTACGAACTACAGTTTTTGACATGACATTTCCCTCCCCTCGTTACTACAAATCGTTCTTTCATACTTGAAAAAACGTTCTAGTGAATTATACGTCATTAAATAAATAAAGTCAATTATCCCTACGTCATTTTATTGGTTAATCGAATAATCATTGAATTTTTTTACACGTTGTTACAGTAGAAATAGAAGCTAAATGGGGACTTTATATTAATTCAATTTGGTTTCTTTATAATAAAGAGCGGAAATATCTCCTAAACTTTTTAAAAGGAGCAACATTACTTACATTCACTACACAATCCTTGTATTTCAATTGTATGGCTTATAATTTCACAGCCAGGTAATTGGTCTGCAAAGAACGTCATAGGACATGAATTGATAGCGATCGTTTTACCACAATTCGTACAAATAAAATGATGGTGGTGACCTAAATGTGGATCACAATGCTTTCTAAATACCATCTCACCATTTATCTCTGACGTCTCTAAAAAATGGTGGTCTTCAAATAATTTTAGATTACGATAAATAGTATCGAAAGAAATACCTGGGTATAGGCTTTCTAATCGTTGTTGCACCTCTTTTGCACTAAGGTAATAGGCACCTTCTTCATCGAAGACATTTAACATATCAGCACGTTTTTTCGTATATTTAAAACCAGCTTCGTGTAGGGCTTGCATAGAATCCTCTACAAAATTCATAGTTATCACTCCAATTCCCACTTATTCTAACACGTATTGATTACGATTTGAAGCCATAATCATTGGGCTGTGTCGTATCGAAATGGCGAATTTGTGATTCGATATGCGCACGTTCTTCTTCTAAAAATGGTGGTAAGGACAATGACTCACCAAGCGTTTCATATGGCTCATCGCCCATAAATCCAGGTCCGTCTGTAGAAATTTCAATTAGAATATCTCCAATTCTGGCATATAAGGCTTCAAAGAAGAAACGATCGACCAATCCCGAACTTGGTAAGCCAATTTGTTGATATTTATTCACCCAATGTTGAATGGCATCATGATCAGCTACACGGAATGAAACATGATGGACTTCACCATAGCCTTGTAACCCGGGTGGTGTAACTAAATCTTTACGTAAAATTACTTGACCACCGTTACCACCGTCTCCGACTTCAAATAAAGCCTGTTTACCATCATCTGCTATTTTTTTCATACCATAAATTTCTTCAAGAATTTTTCCAAAGTCCTCAAAATAAGATACCGAAATTTCAATCGGCCCTAATCCATAAATTGCTTTATCAGTTGGTACTGAACCGTTTTTCCATGGTTTTCCAGCCGAACCCCCTTATTATTTTCATCTGAGAAAATTTGTAGTCTTTGACCGTCAAAATCCTCGAAGCGGAGCACTTTTTTATCATAAACTTTTTGAATCTCTTCTGTTTGAATGTCAAATGATTTCAATCGCTCTTCATAATAAACTAAAGCTTCATCATTCGGTACTCGCAAACCAATACGAGAAATTGAATTTGTACCATAATAACCACTTGGAACACCTGGGAAATCAAAAAAAGTTAAATCTGTCCCCGCATTCCCTTCATCATCTGCAAAGAAAGTATGGTAAGTATGAATATCATCTTGGTTAACCGTTTTCTTAACTAAACGCATACCTAAGATGCCTGAATAGAATTGGTAATTCTTCTCTGCGCTGGAAGTAATCGCTGTTACATGATGAATACCCAATAAATCGTTTGTCATTTTTGTCGCTCCTATAATATAAATACTATTATCATCTTTTATTTCGAATTCGTAATATAACACTAACATAATCGCTATTCGAATTCAAATCAATTTAACTCAAATGCTATCTGCAACTTTTCTGTGGTAGAATATACATAATAAAACCATTTTGGAGGCAAAACGATGAGTCAAGATATACCACAAAAGCCAAAGTATTTCCTTATTTCAGATGCAGTTGGATCTCTAGTGAATGATATTTTCCAAAGTGTGTCAGTACAATTTCCCGCCGTCGACTTTGACGTGACCAATTATCCATTCATCCAGCATGATGATATGCTGTTACCAATTTTGAAACAAGCAAAAATTGAACAAGCAGGAATTGTTGCTTCTTTTATCAATAAAGATCTCAACCAAATTGCTGAAGATTACTGTGAAATGGCAGGGATTTTTTATTTAAATGTCCTTGACCAATTAATGGATCAAATTGTGCATCAAACAAATGTGAAGCCTTCCGGAAAGCCTGGTATTCGCCACCAATTAGACGATGAATACTACAAACGTATAGAGGCGTTAGAGTTTGCAGTTAACAATGATGATGGTCAACAACCAAAACGTTTTATAGATGCTGATATTGTCTTGCTTGGTATATCTAGAACTTCAAAAACCCCTTTGAGTATGTATCTGGCAAATATGGGATATAAAGTAGCTAACTTACCCCTCGTGCCAGAGTCTAGAATTCCAGACATCATTTATGAGATTGAAAGATCCAAAATCATTGGTTTAACTAATGATGTGAATGTATTAAATAAATTCCGGCGTGAACGTATGCGGTCATATGGTATTGAAGATGCGAGTCTGTATACAAATGATGCTCGAATTGAAAAAGAACTAGCATATGCGAATAAATTATATGAGGAATTGAATTGCCCTGTAATCAATGTGGCAGACCGGTCTATTGAAGAAACTGCAACATTAATCATCATGTTTTTCAATTCTACAAAAAGTCAAGAAATACAATAAATAACCAATGAATTTTAGAATATATGCACAAAACGCGCATGAGGTTAAAAATCATGCGCGTTTTTGTATCTTCAAAAAGCTATTCATAGAATTATTTTTTTATCATTACTTTCATTTCAGCTATCAGTGTTTCAATAGTTTTAATATTCAGTTCATCCATACGTGCGGGTAGCCCTTCAATAATTTCTTTACAAATCATTGGATTGGCATAGTTAGCAGAGCCTATTTGAACAGCTGTTGCTCCAGCAATTATCATTTCTAATACATCATCAATATTTCCAATACCGCCTACACCAATGATAGGAATATCTACTACTTGTGCAACCTGACGTACCATTCTTAAGGCCACATATTTCAAGGAAGACCCAGACAAGCCACCAGTTAATCCACCTAAAACAGGTTGTCTTGTTTGGAGATCGAATGTTTGACCAGTAATTGTATTGATCATCACAAGGGCATTAGCACCCGCAGCCTCCACCGCTTTTGCAATTACCGTAATATCTGTTACATTAGGCGTTAACTTTACATAAACAGGCAAAGTCGTTACAGCTTTTACCTGTCTAGTTAAATCTGCTGCTACTTCTGGATCAGTACCAAATTGTAGACCACCTAATTTAACATTTGGACAAGAGATATTTAGTTCAATAGCCTTTACATTCTCAGCTTTAGATAAAGCTTTAGTAGCTTCAACATAGTCTTCAACTGTTGATCCAGCTATGCTTTGAATAATGGGTACATCAAATTGTGCTAGATTAGGTAATTTTTCTGCTAAAACACTTTCTACTCCAGGGTTTTTGAGTCCAACTGAATTTAGAATGCGTTCTCCTGAGTGGTAGTAACGAGGATATGGATTTCCTTTTCTAACTTCTACAGTTGTTGATTTGTCCACTAAGGCACCTAAAATGCTTAAATCATATTTGTCTGCAAAGTCTTCTCCATAACCAAAACAGCCAGACGCTGGCATTACTGGATTCTTTAATTCTAAACCTGGTAATTTGACGCTTAAACGTGACATAATAGCCTCCTTAAATAACGTTTGATACGCATTATTGTTGATAAACAATATTTCCCTTATAGATAGTCAACACACACATACCATATACTTCTTCACCATTAAAAGGTGTCACTTGTGATTTTGATAAATAATCTGCTGGATCAATTGTATAGGCCTGTGCTAGATCAAAAACTGCAATATCTGCTGAACTCCCAACTGATAATGTAGTTGAGGGTAAGTCGAATACATCAGTTGGTGCTATAGTCATCTTTTCAAGTAAAAAGGCTAAAGACATGACACCTGTCTTCACAAAATGCGTGTACATCACTGCAAACGCTGTTTCAATACCAACAATTCCAAAAGGTGAACCCATAAAACCGTTGGCCTTCTCAGCTAAAGTGTGCGGTGCATGGTCAGTAGCGACCATATCTAAGGTTCCATCCAATAAACCTTCTAATAAAGCTGCTTGATCCTCTTCACCGCGTAAAGGTGGATTCATCTTATAAGTAGCATCGTCAGCTGGGATATCTAGTTCATTTAGAATTAAATGATGTGGTGCGACTTCTGCTGTCACATGAACACCTCGTGCTTTACCGTCACGAATGGCCGCGACAGATGCCTTTGTGGATACGTGACAAACATGGTAATGAACACCTGTTTCCTCTGCTAAATGAATATCACGGGCAATTTGACTAGATTCTGTTGCATTTAAGATACCTGGTAAACCAAGTTCCTTATTCTTGATTCCCTCATGCATTACACCACCGAATAATAGACTCTCATCTTCAGTATGGGCTACGATGGGCTTATGTAAGCGAGCAGCTTCTTTCATAGCTAAGTACATAGTGCCAGCCGTTTGCACACCAAACCCATCATTGGTAAAGGCAAATGCTTCTGGCATTTTGGCCATATCCACCAAGTCATCTGATTTTAAATCAGCTGTAATCGGTGCGTATTGTAAGACCTCAATTACTGCATCTTCGTCAATCAGCTTTTGAATTGCTGATAACTTTTCTGGTGTATCAGGAGCTGGATTTAAATTAGGCATAGCTGCGACACGTGTGAATCCACCCCGCGCAGCTGCTTGACTTCCAGTTAAAATCGTTTCTTTGTCTTCAAAACCTGGCTGGCGAAAATGCACATGCACATCTGTTAATCCCGGTGTCACAAGTTTCCCGTCAACATCAATCACCTGATCTGAGTCTGCAACTTCAAAATCTAATTTGTCACTTACTGCTATAATTTTTTCCCCATCAATCTTTAAATGAATATCAACTAATTGATTCTCTTTCGTTACTTGTTTACCATTTGTGATTATTAAGCTCATCATATCTTCCTTTCAATACCCATTCTAAAATAGCAATACGCGCAAAAACACCATTCGACATTTGTGAAACTATGCGACTTTTCTTACATTCTATTAATTCATCAGCAATCTCTACGTCCCGATTAACGGGCGCTGGATGCATTATGATTGCATGATCTTTCATCGTTTGGAACCGTTCACGCGTTAACCCAAATCGCTCATGATAGTCTTTTTTCTCAAAAGGTTTATCACCATTAGGATGACGTTCTAATTGAACCCTAAGCATCATTACCACATCGGCTGCTTTTACAGCAGCATCCACTGACATCCATTCACCATATTTTTCGTAGCGCTTATCGAAGTATTGATCTGGACCAGCAAAAATGACATTCGCACCTAGTTGATTTAACATCATCATGTTAGATACTGCTACTCGTGAATACATGATATCTCCAATAATAGCGACATTTAGATCAGTAAAGTCACCGAATTCTTCATAGATTGTCATGATATCGAGCAATGACTGTGAAGGATGTTGGCCAGTTCCTGAACCCGCATTCACCACTTGTACATCTAAATTAACCAATTGATCAGAATAGTTAGGATCTGGATGACGGATAACCACTACATCTGCACCAATTGCTTGCATGGTTAATACGGAATCATACAAAGACTCCCCTTTATTTACTGATGATGTCGTTACATCAAAGTTCATTTGGTGCATGCCAATTTTGTGCTCAGCCATTTCAAAACTCATTTTTGTTCTCGTTGAATTTTCATAGAACATATTAACGATCGTTCGGTCACTTTTAAAACGATCTCGTCCATGTTTAAAGTCAGATGCACGTCTCACTAGCATCATAAATTCTTCATTCGTAAATTGCTCTACAGATAAAAAATGTCGCATCAATATACCTACTTTCATAAAAAAAATGCCCATAGACCCCTGTCCACAAGCACTTCACTAAGTGAATATACTAATCCCCAAAAAATTAGTTCACATAGTAAAATCACTTGTAGCCTCTCGGACCCACTTAAAGTAATACACTATGGTTATTTAATTAAAACCTCATCTTTTTCATCAACTTCTTTTAATGCGACAACAACCTCTTCTTCGCTAGCAGTTGGGATATTTTTTCCGACAAAATCTGCGCGAATTGGGAATTCTCTGTGTCCACGATCAACTAGCACAGCTAAAGAAATTTCAGCAGGTCGTCCTAAATCAACACAAGCATCCAAAGCTGCCCGCGTTGTACGACCTGTATACAATACATCATCTACTAAGATAACTTTTTTACCGGTTAAATCTGTACCGTCTTTTGCTACTTCAATAATCTCTTTAGCGTCATCACGGTAACCTTCAATATTGATTTTTTCAACAGGAACAGTCCCTTCGATTGCTTCTATTTTAGTAGCTAAACGTTCAGCTAGTGGCACACCTCTAGTTTCAATCCCAACCAGTACTAAACGATCAATACCTTTGTAACGTTCGATAATTTCATGAGATAAACGTGTCAAAGCGCGGCTAATCTCTTTTTCATTCATAATGACTTTTACCATAGTATGACCTCCATTTTTGCTCTAAGTAAGAAAAAAAGACTACTTCCTAACTTGCGTACGCAAAAAGAAGTAGTCTCTCCCCCATTTGGTTAAAACTGGACGTATGATGCCTTCTTCGTCTCTCTGGACGCAAGTTAAAGGTTTTTTCATTTATGTTGACATCATTATAACGCATAAAAGGAATAAATCAAGTATTAAATGAAGGTTGCGAGGCCCGACGCTAAGGTTGGAAGCGGTCAAAGATGTATATAATCGGGTTTCAAAAGTCAAAATTGACCGAGACTTTCTAAAAGCACCAATAACATTTCGATATTGTTCGGCTGTTGGTCCAGTACGGCAATCCTAAACGACTTTTGCCTCACCTTCATTCTGGAGTGAATTTAAGTTATTCATGCACACCTGACTTAAGGAACAAACGCCCTGATTCAACTAATCAGGACGCTTACCTTTTCTTTAAATTGCATTCTCTTCAAATAACATGGCAAATTGACCCAATGAAATAACATTTGTATTTGTAAAATAGTCCATAAAATTCTGACGTTTATTTGAGAAAACAACCATCAACCCTAAAAATGGTATTGTTGTTAAAATAATTTTCCCTAATCCTTCTCGAACTAAGCAAGTCATAAAAGATAACTTGTTCTGTTTGTTAGTGACAACTTGCAGGCCTAGTAAACCTTTACCAATCGTTTGGCCATTCGTCCAGTATGTGGATAAGGTAAAGTAAGCAATGAATACAAATTGATCAACTAGGTATGTAATAGCTACCGGTAAATTACTATACATACCTGAAGAAACGGCATTTAATACACCTGTAACTAAAGACCGTAGAGCGTAAACAATGACTAAATCAATTATAAAAGCAACAAGACGAATCCAGAAACCGCCGTAAAGATTACGTGCATAACCTGAAGTAATGTCTGCTTCTAAATTACGACGATAGTTCGAAAAAAGTTCTTGTGGTGAAGCTTGCAAGGTTTTCACTTTACGATTACGGCGTTTCTCCTTAAAATCTGTTTCTACAGTCCCTTCATATAGACGTTCGTTCAGTTTCGGTAATTCAACGCTTTCCTGATGCTTTTTAGTTTTTTCTCGTCGTTTAAACATCTTACTCACCTCCATACATATAGTAGAATTGAGGTGTTGAGGTATCTTCTAAAACCTCTAAAATTTGTGTCATTTCATCAGCTGCATTCATTTCTGCTTGTCCTGTGAATAGCTGCTTATCCGTTAATAGTGACGTGAAGCTTGTTATCCATGATGTTGCAGAAGTCGGTGTATAATCTACAACACTAGCGGTTTCTAAGTTATGGTCTGCTCTAAGCGCTGCTAACGCATCTTTTTCATAACCAATTTGGTCAGCTAAGCCATTTTCTACAGCTTGACTACCAGTATAAATGCGGCCATCAGCTAATTTTTTAACATCATCCGTAGACATGCCACGACCATTAGCCACAATATCAACAAATCGATTATATTTTTCTTGAATAAAACTATTCAACACATCCTTCTCAGCATCAGAAGCGCCTCTATAAGACGAACCCAAATCTTTCATGGCACCTGATTTATAAGTATCCATAGAAAGTCCATGTTCTTCCATGAATCCTGAGAAGTTTGGTACTTGCATGATGACCCCAATGGAACCTGTTGTCGTTTCATTATCTGTATAAATTTGATCCCCTACCATAGAAATCATGTAACCGCCAGATGCGGCCATTTGGCCCATGGAAACATAAATTGGAAAATCACGACTTTCTTTTAAATCCAGTAAAGCATTATATAATTCTGTACTTTCATACACACCACCACCTGGTGAATTAACGGTTAGTAATAATCCCTGAACTTCATCATTTTCTTTAATTTCTTCGATTGCTTCTAGAATGCCTTGGTAATCCATCCCCTCAGAAAAATAGCCAGCCCCAGCATTGTCCATTATTGTTCCATCAACTTCAAGGACAGCTACTTGACGATGAGCATCACCAGCTTCAATGGTATTTTGTGAAGTTGAGAAGGCTTTTGAACCCTCGGCAAATAGATTATTCATATTTGTTTGACTGGTCAACTGATTTCCAACAGCTCCTAGTGCAAGAATAATGACAGCTACAATTGCTAGTATCCATGATTTTTTACTCATTAATTTAATCCTCCTCCAAATGAAAAAAGTAAATATATGTCTAAGTATATTCTACCATATGACATATATTTACTCTTCAAAATTGTGGTATTAGAAAAATTTAAGTTTATGCTTTCAAAGCATCACTGCTTTTTAGTCAAAATCAATAGTTGTAACTGATAATGATAACTCTTCTAATTGTTGTTCTGATACTTGGCTAGGTGCTTCAGTCAGCGGATCAAATGCGCGTCCATTTTTAGGGAAAGCAATGACTTCACGAATATTTTCTTCGCCCGCTAATAACATTACTAAACGGTCTAAACCTAAGGCTAATCCGCCATGTGGTGGGAAACCGTAGTCTAATGCATTTAATAAGAAGCCAAATTGTGAAGCGGCAGATTCCTCTGTAAATCCTAAAGCTTTAAACATTTGCATTTGCATTTCTTTTTGGTAGATACGTAGTGATCCACCACCGATTTCATAACCATTTAATACAATGTCGTATGCTTGAGCATATACATCTTCTGGATTTTCAGCTAACTTATCAATATCTTCTTCATTTGGCATAGTGAATGGGTGGTGCATAGCGTTAAAGCGTTTTGTATCTTCATCATACTCAAGCAATGGCCAGTTTGTTACCCAAAGGAAGTTAAATTGATCTTTATCCATCAAGTCTAATTCACGACCAAATTTCAGGCGAATTTCAGATAATGATTGGTTCACTACTGATTCTTTATCAGCTACGAACACTAAGATATCACCAGTTTCAGCTTGCAAGCGCTCCATTAATGGTGCTGGGTTGTCTTTGAAGAATTTCCCAATAGGACCTGATAAACCTTCATCCGTAACTTTGATCCAAGCAACACCCTTAGCACCGTATGTAGATGCAAATGGCGTTAAATTATCTAAATCTTTACGAGAATAGTTATCCCCTGCACCTTTAATATTGATGGCTTTAACCATACCACCATTCTCAATTGCTTGATTGAATACTTTAAATTCGTATTGATCAACGATATCTGATATCTCTACTAATTCTAAACCAAAACGCGTATCTGGTTTATCATTCCCATAGCGAGCCATTGCATCGTCATAAGTAATGATTGGGAAGTTTTCGGTGATATCAATATTCTTCGTACGTTTAACGACTGTTTTTAACATACCTTCTACTAAATCACGGATTTCTTCCTGCGTTAAGAATGTAGTTTCTAAGTCAATTTGTGTAAATTCAGGTTGACGGTCACCACGTAGATCTTCGTCACGGAAGCAACGTACTACTTGATAGTAGCGATCCATACCAGCTGACATCAACAATTGTTTAAATAATTGTGGTGATTGTGGCAAAGCATAAAATTCACCAGGGTGTACACGTGATGGTACTAAATAATCACGAGCACCTTCAGGCGTAGATTTTGTTAAATATGGTGTTTCTACCTCGATAAATTCTTGATCATCAAGGTAGCGGTGAATAGTAGATACCACTTGATGACGTAATTTCATATTGTTTGCCATTTTTGGACGACGTAAGTCAACATAACGATATTTCATACGAATTTCGTCATTTACATCAATATCATCTTCCACAGGGAATGGAGGTGTTTTTGAAATGTTTAAGATTGTTAAATCTGAAACCATCACTTCAATATCACCAGTTTTGATTTTCGGGTTAGCTAACCCTTCACCACGTAATACGACTTCACCGGTAACTTCAATTACATATTCCGAACGTAAACGTTCAGCTTCCGAAAATTGGTCACCTAAGTTTTCTACATTAAATACAGCTTGAACGATACCTTCACGGTCACGTAAATCAACAAAGATTACGCCCCCAAGGTCACGACGTTTTTGTACCCATCCTTTTAATGTAACAGTTTGTCCAATAAATTCATTAGACACATCTCCACAATACACACTTCGTTGCATTATATGCAGCTCCTTTTAATTTAAATCTATTTATTTAATTCTTTATAAATTTCGGTAAAATCGTTGGCAAATCTTTCTAACGGGTAAGCAGCCTCTTTACCAGACGCCATGTGCTTAATCGTGATTTGATTATTTTCCAATTCGGATTTACCAATGGTCACAACTAAATCTGCTCCTAATTTATTAGCATCTTTAAATTGTTTTTTAGGTTTAGCACCAGAGAAATTCCGGTCTGCTGAGAAACCTGCGTGACGAATATGCTGCATGATCTTCATAGCCGCTTCATCTGTTCCTTCACCGATATTCACAACATAGACATCTAATGCATGCATTTCAGGTACTGCTACCGCTTGAGCTTTCATCAATAAAATCAAACGCTCAATACCTAACCCAAAACCAAATCCAGGTACAGACTCTTTACCATCTGAAATTTCTTGAACTAAGCCATCATAGTTACCACCACCACAAATAGTAGTTTGGGCACCGAATACTTTGTCTTCAGACATGATTTCAAAAATAGTATCTTGATAGTAATCTAAACCACGAACCATATTTGAATCTATTTCAAATTCAATACCTAAAGCAGTCAATAAAGATTGTACTTCATTAAAACGTTTTGTCGATTCTTCAGAAAGGTAATCTAGAATCGATGGTGCATTAGCAACAATCTCAATATCTTTCTTATCTTTAGAATCTAGCACACGTAACGGGTTTTTATGTAGACGTGTTTTTGAATCTTCTGATAATTCATCTGTAAATGGTGTTAAGTAGTCAATAAGTGCTTGACGATACGCTAATCGTGAATCTATATCTCCAAGCGAATTGATCACTAATTTAATGTGTTGAATATTGAGTGATTTAAATAAATCCATTGCCAAAGCAATCGTTTCAACATCTTTAGCAGCGCTTGCTTCACCAAATACCTCTACCCCAATCTGATGAAACTGGCGTAAACGTCCGCTCTGTGGTCTTTCATAACGGAACATTGGTCCCATATAATAAACTTTATAAGGCTTCACTTGTTCTGGTGCATAAAGTTTATTTTCCACATATGCCCGAACTATCGGTGCAGTTCCCTCAGGTTTCAAGGCGATATGGCGGTCACCTTTATCATAAAAGTCATACATTTCTTTAGACACTACATCTGTTGTCTCTCCTACACCACGGGAAAATAACTCATAGCTTTCAAACATGGGTGTACGAATCTCGAAATAACGGTATTGGTCTAATACTCTTCTGGCAGTCTCTTCAATATAATGCCATAGATTCATATCTTCAGGTAAGATATCAGCAGTCCCTTTTGGTCGTTGAATCACAATACCCCTCCTTTAAAATAAAAAATAAAAACGCCCTTACATTCCATTATCTAGAATATAAGGACGAGTGAACATCGTGGTACCACCTTAATTTCAACAGCTCTAGCTGTCGCTCGACGCGTAACGTGCGTGACGGAATAGCTTTGCACTATTCTCCTCCAGAGTGTTTAAAAATAAATGACATTGAGCATTCTCACCACTTAGCTCTCTCTATAAATGTCGACAATTATTTTTGCTCTATCATCGGATTATTCGCTCTAATATTATATCAAAATAAAAAAAGTGTCAAGATGTGAAATTTTGTAGTTGTTCATTCATTCTAAGAACGGTAAACTGAATGATAGTAATGCCAAATTTTAGAAAAAATATAACTTTATCTACCGGACAATCCGGTAAATGACAGAGGTGTACACAAATTGACAGATCATTTTGAGAACCACTTCCAACAAAATAAGGTAGCCTATCTACTTTACCTTATTTTCATTTCTGGAATCGTTGGTCTCTCCTCTTTCCAATTATATCAATACAATAAATCATCTTATCGAGAATTATCAACCACCATTGTCAACCTTCGGGAAGGGCCAGGTATCACATACGATATTAAAGGACAAATTGAAGGTGAAAATCCATACCGGATATTAAGCCAAGAAAACAATTGGTATTACGTGTTATTAGACAACAACGAAATCGGTTGGATACCTACATGGCTAGCAGATAACCAAGATATTGATGCAACAGATTTTATTGCTACAACTTTAAAAGATGAAATGAATATTTATGAAGACAATACCGATGATGCTACGATTTTAATGACCACTGATAAAAATGAGAAATACCAAATTTTGCATCAAGCAGATGGTTGGACTCAGATTCAACTTGCTGGTGAAATCGGTTGGGTAAAACAATCCGAAATCGATATCACACCAGGAACAATTGCTTACGAAGGGGATACAACCATCACAGAAGAAGAGCAATCAACTTATGATGAATTCTTAACGGATTATGATTTCACCGTTACAGCAACAGCAGATGGTGTGAATATCCGAAGTGAAGCTGATAAGGATTCTGATATCTTAGCTAAAGGTGCGCTAAACGAACAGTTTGCATACCTTGGCCAAGAGAATGAATACTACCATGTACGTTCAGTAGATGGCACTGAAGGCTATATCGTTAACTGGTTATCTGACAGCGACTCTACTGCTATGGCAGATGCTGCAAAAGCTGCTGAGTCAACTAGTAGTTTAGCTGGCCGAACAATCGTTTTAGACCCTGGACATGGGGGCACTGATCCAGGTGCAGTAACAGATGGTCTATATGAAAAAGAAGTTACACTTCAATCGGCCCTAACCGTTAAAAAACGACTTGAAGCAGCTGGGGTAAACGTCATTATGACTCGAGATGATGATTCAGATGTTCTTTTATCTGATATTCCTTATATTGCAAACCAAGCAAATGCTGACTTGATGATTTCTTTCCACTATGATGCCATTGAAACGACAGGGGCATCAGGAACCACTGTATACCATTATGGTGATAACTCTATTCCGGTTGCTCAAGCAATTCAAGGACAGTTAATGGAACAATCTGCATTAGAGTCCAATGGGGTTAAGTTCGGTGACTTCCAAGTCATCCGTGATTTATCTGGAGAAGGTGTCCTAATTGAACTTGGTTATATGTCTACACCTAGTGATGTCGCTGTATTTAGTCAAGAAGGCTACTGGAACCAAGTTGCTGATTCAATTTATAATGCATTAACGATTTACTATCAATAATTGATATAGATATAATCAAAAAAGAGGCTGGGACAAAAATGTCTCAGCCTCTCTTTGCTATATAAGAACATTTATAATTGGGTGCCAAAAGTCAGCGTTGTCCGATACTTCCCAAATGTCTCCAATAATATTTCATTATTGTTCGCCTTTTGGTTCAGTACGTCAATTCTAAACGACTTTTGTCTCACCTTCATTTTTTTATGTTTCTTCTGAATCTAAGATAATCGTCACAGGTCCATCATTAATAAGAGAGACCTGCATATCAGCACCAAATTCACCTTCAGCAACTTTTAAACCAAAGTCTTCACGCAAGGTTTCATTTAATAACTGATAGATTTTATTACCGTGGTCAGGTTTTGCGGCATCAATAAAAGATGGTCGATTCCCTTTCTTTGTTCGGGCATAAAGTGTGAACTGAGAAATAGATAAAATTTCTCCAGAAACTTGATCAATATTTAGATTCAATTTATCATCCTCATCGGCAAAAATACGCATATTCGCAATTTTTCTGGCCATGTAAGTAACAGTTTCCGCCGTATCATCATCATGAACACCAACTAAAATTACAAATCCTTTATCAATTTTGCCAATTATCTTATCATCAATCGCTACGTTAGCTTGAGTAACTCTTTGTATGACAATTCGCATTCAAACCCTCCATAAAACTTTCATTGCATAACCATTTTATTCTTTTGCACGAGCAACTGAATAAACATCCGGAATATTTTTCACCCGATCGATTATCTTATCTAATTGATTGACATTTTGAATAACAAAACGCAACCTCACTTTGACAGAATTATCATCATGATTCACATTACCATTAATATTCGTTACGGATCCTGCTATTGGGGTAATAACCTGTAAAACTTCATTTAAGAAACCAGACCGGTCTTCCCCTTCAACCACAATTTCCACTTCATATTGGTTATCCACATTTTTACTAGCATCCTCCCATTCAACTGGAATTAGGCGATTTTTTTCATCTTCAGAAACTTTTACATTTTTGCAATCTCTACGATGTACGGAAACACCTCTGCCTTTAGTAATGTAGCCAACAATATCGTCACCAGGTACCGGATTACAACAATGCGCTAAGCGTACAAGTAATGAGTCTAATCCTTCAACAATTACACCTGAGCTCGATTTAGATTCCTTACGTCTTACATGACTAGGTTGCTTTTGTGATTTGCTTAATTTTTTCTGTTCGCCACTCTCTTTTAAGGTTTCTTCAACAGATTCTCGATTCTTCTCTGCAGCCCTTAACCGTCTTTCTCGTTCAGTTAATCGGTTGGCTACTGCAGTTGAAGATAATTCTCCGAATCCAATCGCTGCGAATAGGTCTTCTTCAGTTGAAAAATTAAAGCGCGCCAGTGTTTTATTGATGTCGTCCTTCTTATAAACTTCTTTAAGCTTAAAACCATGGTTTTCAAGTGTTTCTTCAAGAGCATGTCGGCCTTGTTCTATTGCTTGATCTCGATCTTGTAATTTAAAGAAACGTTTGATTCTATTGCGGGCACGTGATGTTTTTACAAGGTTCACCCAATCACGTGACGGCCCTGCAGAATTAGGTGACGTTAAAATTTCAACAATATCCCCATTTTTCAGTTGATAATTTAAGGGTTCAATCTTACCATTTACTTTGGCTCCAACTGTTTTATTCCCCACTTCTGAGTGAATAGAATAAGCAAAGTCTAACGGATATGAGCCAGCTGGTAATTCAGTGACATCGCCAGTTGGGGTAAATACATAGACTTTATCTTGGAAGATATCCTCTTTTACACTTTCCATAAAGTCCGTTGCATCATTAGAGTCATCTTTTAATTCTGCGATTTGATTAAACCAATCTAATTGTGCATCTACAGGTGATGCTTCTACCTTGTCATGGTTACCCATTTTATATGCCCAGTGTGCCGCCACCCCATACTCAGCTACCTCATGCATTTCGTAGGTTCTGATTTGCACTTCTACTGGACTTGGCTGATTACCAACAACTGTTGTATGAATAGATTGATACATGTTCGCCTTAGGCATAGCAATATAATCTTTAAAACGCCCTGGTAACGGTTTCCAGTTGGTATGTACAATCCCAAGCACTGCATAGCAATCTCGGACTGATTCCACTAAAACACGAATAGCTTGTAAATCAAAAATTTGGTCAAATTCTTTATCTTGATCTTTCATTTTGCGATAAATAGAATAAATGTGTTTTGGTCGCCCGTAGATTTCAAACTTGCCTGTAATAGCACCTTCAACCTGAGCCTCTAATTCATCAATTGTTGTTTGAATAAACTCAGCTCGCTCATCTCGTTTAGAATCTACCAATTGGACAATTGAATAGTAAGATTCTGGATCTATATAGCGTAGAGCTGTATCTTCAAGTTCCCATTTAATTTGATTCATACCTAAACGATCTGCTAGTGGTGCATAGATTTCTAATGTTTCTGTTGAAATAATGACTTGTTTTTCTGGTCTATGCCACTTTAATGTGCGCATATTATGTAAGCGGTCGGCTAACTTCACCATGATTACCCGTAAATCATTGGCCATAGCTAATAACATTTTACGGTGATTCTCTGCTAATTGTTCTTCATGTGACTTATATTTAAACTTCCCTAATTTAGTCACGCCATCAACTAGAGTGGCAATTGTTGGAGAAAAGAAGTAGGCAATATCATCTAAAGAAATCCCGGTATCTTCTACAACATCATGCAAGAACCCCGTAATTACAGTATCTGGATCCATTTTCAATTCAGCAAGAATACTCGCTACTTGAACTGGATGGACAAAGTAAGGTTCGCCTGACTTTCTGATTTGCTCAATGTGCGCGCGTTCTGCGAAATCGGCTGCTTTTTTGACGTAGTCAACTTTCGATTCTGACATGTATGTTGCACATAAAGCTAATACTTCAGCTTTTGTATAATTCTTTTTATTCGGCATGTTACCACCTACTTTCCTAGATTATATGAGTTGTATGTGATTACTATATTACCACATAAATGGCTTAGAAAACCTATCAAGCCTTTAATTCCATCCTAACAACTCAGTTGCAAAAGATAAGGTTGATAATAAATATAAGGGGGCCGTTTCTGTTCGTAAAATTCTTGGTCCCAAACCACATAAATGTACATGATTTAAGTCTTCGGTCAGGCTAGCAATTTCGTCTGGATGAATGCCTCCTTCAGGGCCTGTGATAAAGGCAATCTTGTCTGTAGGTTTAAGTGTGGCATAGGTCTGAGCTAAATTGCTTTTCTCACCTTCTTTTGCGATTTCTTCATAGGCAATGCAAACCTGATTAAAGTCAGAAAGTCTGTTTTTTACCATACTCACACTATGAAGATCTTCAATTATGGGTACAAAGGTTCGGTGAGATTGTTCGGCTGCTTCTTTTGCAATCTTCTGCAAACGAGCTATTTTTTTGCCAGCTTTTTTTTGATCCCATTTAGTCACAGAATAGCGCATTGAAACTGGTACGATTTGTCGAGCGCCTAATTCGGTTGCTTTTTGTACAATGAATTCAAGTTTGTCCCCTTTTGGCAGTCCAACAAAGAGTGTGGTATCAATCGGGATTTCTTTATTTTCTACTCGGTAGTCAACTAGACGAAGAATCGCTTTTTTTTCTTCATTGCCAATAAGTTCACCGATAAATACCTGTTCAGTTTGAGTAACAAGGATCACTTGGTCACCTATCTGCATCCGCATGACATTTAACATATGGTGTGTCGCTTCTTTGTCCATCTCAATTCGTTCATCTACTTGTGCAGTTTTGTTATCAATAAAATATCTTTGCATATTATTCTTTCCCTTTGTGAGCTAAAATACCGTACCACTCACCCATATGCATGATAATATCTACTGTAAAATTATTATCCGCTAATAAACTTAGCATATCCTCTTTCTTATCTTCAAAAATACCTGACAAGATTAATTGCCCATCCAATTTCAAGTTGTTATAAGCCTGCGGAATAAGCGGTTCAAGAATCTCAAATAAGATATTTGCTGTAATGATGTCTACTTGAGTATTGATGTCATTTAGGATATTATTTTGTGCTAATTTAATAGCGTCTTCTACATCATTTAAGGCAAAATTATTACGTGTGATATCTAAAATTGATCCATCATAATCATATGCATCAACCTTGTTGGCTCCTAATTTTTTTGCTGCAATAGCTAATATACCTGATCCTGTGCCAACATCAATAACATCTTCACCACCAGCCATGGCAATTTCTAATAAACGTAAGGCAAGTTTAGTTGTTTCATGAGAACCAGTACCAAAAGCCATACCAGGATCTAAGAATAATGTGGTCTTCTGTGGGTCCAATGGTTGATCATCTTTTTCCCAAATTGGCACAATATCCATAAAACGAGACACATGAATGGGTTCATAGTATGCTTGCCAAGCCGTTTCCCAATCATTATCCTCTAACGGACTGTAACGAATGTCATGAATGACAATTTGTTGGTCAGCAGGTAATTCTTGATTGTAGTTCGCTTGGTACTTTTTAATCTCATTGATGATATCTTCAATATTTTTATCAGCTGAGAAATAACCTAGCACAACCGGATTATTTTCGTATGTACCTGGTGCTGGCTGATCATTTTTAACAGAACCGAAACCATCATCTGACCAATCAATATAATCTTGCTCATCTTTAATAGATACTCCTGCTGAATCTAATCCCCAAAGAATTTCTGTTAGCAAGTTTTCACTTTTATTATCTGTTTCAATTGTTAATTCATACCATGTCATTCGTATCATCTCCTAAATGTAATAAGGTCTCATCATAACGACCAATCGTTCTCCTTGTAGCGATCATTTGGTCGATTTCTTTAGTAGGCCATTGCATCTCCACCGTCATTCTTTCACCAGCAATAAGTTCTTTAATTTGTAACCTAGCTTCATATAATAAATGGCTAATCTCCTGTGCCAGTATTTCTAGATGACCTTTTTGGAAGTATTGCGCATCTTTGGGTTGGATAATAAAAGTCTCGTGCTCACTTTCAATCTCCTTGTAATCAGTTGTGAAAATAAATTTCAACTCCAAGTAACCAATTCCATTCAATGGCTGATTATGTTTATTTAAGAAAGTAATATCTTCACTCGTTACCACTGGTAGATACGTTTGTAAAACCACCTGCTTGGATACTGATACATAGGATAGACGCCATGGAAAGTCAATATGACTATTTTGCAAAGCTTCTTCAAGAAATGCGTATACGGTTTGCATCTTCTAATTCCCTACTTTCGTCTTTTTCATTTATTATAATATACACACATAAAAATAACTACCGAGTCAGTGTTCGCTAGCCTACATAAACAATAAAAGTCTACTATAAATTTTGATACAATTTTAAACTATTATTATATTACATTTATTACAAATAGTGAAAGCTGTGCTATAATAGAATCTAGAAATATAAATGATGAGGTGTTATTTAAATGGCCGATCGTAACTTAACGACAAAAGATATTTTACAGAAAGAATTTAAACCTGCCCTTCGTGGTTTCAACACGGAAGAAGTAGATGAATTCTTGGATTTAATTATTCGTGACTATGAGTCATATGAAAAAGAAATTGCCTCACTAAAAAATGAGTTAGAACGTGTTAAACACTCAGCTAGTTCAAGCGATAGTAGCCGTGCTTCTACAAATCAACGTTCAAAATCGACCTCAATCCCCCAAACAAAAGGTACGACCAATTATGATATTTTACGTCGCTTGTCTAAATTAGAAAAAGCTGTTTTCGGTGGCCAAAACCCTAAAGTTGGTCCAACAGCGGATACTAGTGATGATAACGATGAAGACGCAAAAGATCATACGATTATTTTTGAAAATAACTAGTATAATATATAATTTCGTGCTATCATTAGAAGTTGTAAATTTCAGGTAATCGCGGGTATATGCATATACCTGAGGAAAGTCCATGCTCGCACAAGCTGAAACGCTTGTAGTGTTCGTGTTTAGCGAAAAAATAAGCTAAAGCATTCATTTGACGGCAACTGAACCCACTAAGGTCACTGGACTATGTGCAAGTAAGTTTGAAAGTGCCACAGAGACGAGTCAACTATGAAAATAGTTGAATGGAACGCGGTAAACCCCTCGAGCGAGCAACCCAAACATTGGTAGGGGCGCTCTTTGACTGGAAATAAACGGAATAAGAGACTAAATGATTTAGTAGACAGATGATTACCGAACCGGTATTAAACCTGTGATATCGGGGAACAGAACATGGCTTATCGAAATTTACAAACAGGCAAAAGGTTGGATTCTTTTCCAACCTTTTTTTATTGAGACGAATTCGTGGTAAACTAACTTTGAAGAAGAAATGAAGAGTAACCACCTAAAAAAGGAGTACATTATGACAACATATCCACTTATCGCAACTGTTGCTGCAGGAATTGAAGCTTTAGTCGGCAGAGAATTACGTGACATGGGTTACGAAGTACAAGTTGAAAATGGGCGTGCTCGCTTTCAAGGAACCCTTGATGACATTGCGCGTACCAATATTAACTTACGTACCGCTGACCGTATTAAGATCGTAATGGGCGATTTTAAAGCCATAACGTTCGATCAATTATTTGAATCCACTAAGGCTATTCCGTGGGAAGATATCTTACCTATGGACGCTGAATTTCCGGTATCAGGTAAATCTGTGAATTCAAAATTACATTCCGTGCCTAATGTTCAAAAAATTGTGAAAAAAGCGATTGTGAATAGACTTAGTGACCACTATCATAGACGCGGTATGCTACCAGAAACAGGTGCTAAATATCCTATCGAAGTGAGTATTCATAAAGATGAGGCGTTGATCACCATTGACACAACAGGTTCTTCACTATTTAAACGTGGTTACCGTACAGAAAAAGGTGGCGCACCACTGAAAGAAAATATGGCTGCAGCCATAGTGAAATTAACAAATTGGTTCCCTGATAAACCATTCTATGATCCAACATGTGGTTCAGGTACCTTCACAATTGAGGCAGCCTTAATTGGGAAAAACATTGCGCCAGGTATCAACCGCGAGTTTGTTTCTGAATCATGGGATATCTTTAATAACCGTGAATTTTCAAAAGCTCGTGAGGCGGCTAAGGCAGTCATTCGTCACGATATTCAATTAGATATCATGGGAGCTGATATCGACCATCGCATGATAGAAATTGCCAAAGCCAATGCTGAAGCTGCTGGTGTGGCAGACCAGATTGTATTTAAACAAATGCAACTATCAGACTTTACTACTAAGAAAGAATATGGTGTCATTGTCGCTAACCCACCATATGGAGAACGATTAAACGATGAAGATTACGTTCACCAGTTATATAAACAAATGGGAAATCTTTATCGCCCAATGAAAACTTGGAGTAAATATATCTTAACTTCTGACTTGAACTTTGAAGAGTACTACGGGGAAAAAGCTACTAAAAAACGTAAATTATATAATGGTGCGATCCGAACAGACTTGTTCCAATATTGGGGTGCGCGTAAACCTCGCCCTAAAAAAGTTGATATAGAATAGGCACCTTATATAACTATATTAAAAACCAGAATGAAAGTTGATAAGATGCTTTCATTCTGGTTTTTTGTATGAGTTAAGGCCAATGATAAGGTATTATGTGCATACATATGCTGGCTATTCTCTTTACGTATTTTTCATTTTTTTAGCTTCGTGCATTGCTTGGCGCGCTAAGTTATCTGCACCTTTATTTGCTTGATCAGGTACCCACTTAAGTGTGAACATAGAAAAATGATCTAGTTTTTCTAATATATCTTTTAATAGACTTTTATAAGGTTCACGTTTATGGAATCGTTTATTTACAGCATCAAATACTATCTTTGAATCAGTTTGACAAAGTATCCATTCATTTTGTAAATCACGATTTTCAAGTTCGTTTAATAAATATAATAAAGCACGAAATTCTGCTTCATGGTTATCCATTTCCACAGTTAAAGGGAATTTTAATTGGTTTTGTTGACCATTGTGCACTAAAACAATACCAACTCCTGCTGGGCCAAATTGACCATCTACTGAGCCATCTATTGCTATTTTTAACATCTTATCACCCCTTCACTCAATCATCGCTTGATACAAAGCGCTCACTTATGAAAATTACTCAAAGCTCGCAAAATGTTGCATATACTCATAGAACCAATATTGGTAAATATCTTGAATAACTTGATTATCAATTGATAGTGGATCACCGCTTTCCATCAATTGTCCAATAGCTTCTACCATATCTTCCGGGTCAATTTGTATTAATTCATCGACAAACGGATACATAACGGTATAAATATCATATATGTTCTCCATCAAATAAGCCACCCGATATGGTTCGTGAATATATGCTTCTTCTACATAGGAAACTAACGCTAAAAAATGCGGATGATTTTCGATTTCGAATAAATCAGTCAGTGAAATTGTCCGCGTTTCATCGTAGATATTCTTTAAACGAATTTCTTGATCTTGAGGAGAATGATGGAGAATATACAGTAAGATATCAGATTGAAATACGAAATCTCGATCACGATTTAATAATCCAAGTAGTTTTTCAATAGATACATCATCACTTAATTCCAATAAATGGTTTACTTGCGCTTTTTCAAGAATGGTTAATGGTTTATCCCTAGCCACTAATTGATCAAAGAGTTTTTGTAACCCATATAAGGCTTCAACATTGCTTGCATCTTCGTCATTAGACAGTTCAAATTGTGCCAACTTATTCATCATTTCTGGCACAATGATGATTTGCATAATTGGCGATAAATACCCATGTTGTGGTAAGTTTACTTTCACTTGCCCTTGGATCACTTTTTGAATAAATTGATAGAAAGACTTCCAATCAACTTCAGCTTCTACATCAATTAAATCTGGATCAGCCAATACACCTTCACCGTAAACTTCAATCAGTAATGAGAAAATATCTACCAAGTCATTTTCTAACGCTTCTTCATATAATACACCGATGGTATAATTTCTAAAATCAACGACACTTTTTCTCTTTTTTCGCGCAATCAGTAGCAACTTTAGAGACTCACTCATCTCTCCTGCTTTTATACACTGAATGCTTTCTTCAATATCTAATTTAAATGACCGGTTAAAGTCATGGCTTTGTCTTTTCATTATACGTCCTCTTATTTATTATTTTATTGGGAATCAGCCTATTAAAGACTTCTCTTTCTAGCTTATCTTATCATAATAGAGAATTGATGAATATTTTTATCTGTTAAATAAAAAAAGAAGGGGTCGCCTCAAGTCCCTCCTTCTTTTAAAAATAACAAACTATATCCAATTAGAACTGATTAAACCTAGCTTCTTTTGCAGCTAATAAGTCTGATTTTGACATAGCTGATTGTTGGTCAATTTCTTTCAATAACATCTCTTTAATCAATTGCGCTTGGTCATCGTGATCTAACGCTTTTTTTCCATAATGCTCTGGGATAATTTGGTCAATCACTTTAAACCCTAACAAGTCTGGTGCTGTAAATTTCATATACTCACTAGCTTCAGGTACGCGACTAGGATCTTTCCATAAAATAGTCGCAAATCCTTCTGGGGAAAGAACTGAGTACATTGCATTTTCCATCATCCATACCTTATTTGAAACTGCTAAAGCTAACGCACCACCAGAGCCTCCTTCTCCCATCAGAATGGTAATTGTAGGCACAGATAGCCCTGCCATGGTTTGCATAGATTCAGCAATTGCTTGACCGATACCTCGATCTTCTGCTTCAACATCACAAAAGGCACCGGATGTATTCACAATGGTAATAACTGGTCGGTTAAATTTCTCTGCCTGTTCAAATAAACGGATTGCTTTTCGATAACCCTCTGCATGTGGTGAGCCAAAATTTCGTTTGATATTTTCTTGGACAGTATGTCCTTTCTCAGTACCAACGATTGTAACTGCTCGCCCGTTCATTTGACCAACCCCACCAACGATAGCACCATCATCACCGAAACGACGATCACCATGCATCTCATAAAAGATATCACAAATCTTATTTGCTAGCTCTGATGTTGTTAACCGATTAATATCACGTGAAGCTGTCACAACTTCAGCGGGCACTTTATGTGTTATTTCTGCATTTGGTTGCTCGACCATTTTTAATAATTGTTTCATACTAACTTTCAAATCGAGCACCTCCTTTTGCTACGCCGTGCATTTGCAATAGTTCTGCAAGCACAATTTTTTGGCGCCAGCGTTCAACAATCATATCGATAAAGCCATGTTGTAATTGATGCTCTGCCGTTTGGAACCCTTCCGGTAGTTGTTGTCTAATAGTCTGTTCAATTACACGCTTACCTGCAAAACCAATTAAGGCACCTGGTTCAGCGATTGTAATATCTCCTTCCATAGCAAATGAAGCAGTTACGCCTCCCGTTGTAGGATCAGTTAAAACAGGGATATATAACAAACCCGCCTTACTATGATTTTGAACTGCTATGGAAACTTTTGCCATCTGCATTAATGACAAAGTCCCTTCTTGCATTCGTGCACCACCAGAGGCTGTATAAAGGACTACTGGTAGTTGATGCTCAGTTGCATAATTGAACAATTCATTAATTTTGTCACCTAATCCTGTACCCATAGACCCCATCATGAAGAAAGAATCCATGATACCGATAGCAGTCCGGTAACCGAAAATATTACCAACACCGGTTAATACTGCATCATCTAAACCAGTTGTAGCACGTGCTTTTTCCTTCTTCTCTAGATAGCCAGGAAAATCTAGCGGATCATCATTACGACCATCTTTCAACTGGAACATTTCAATGAAAGTGCCCTTATCTACAATATTAGTCAGTCTTTCACTCGATGAAATTCTAAAGTGATATTGACAATACGGACATATCTTCTCGGTTCCAAGGTCATCTGTTAAGATCGTTTGGTGACACTGAGGACATTTTTGCCACATACCGTCTGGCACAAAAGCTTGATTATTTGGATCTTTAGATAATTTTGAATGGTCTTCCTCTGGCATAGGAATATATGCTTTTCTGCGTTTTAATGCCATAATTCATCTACTTTCTTTCATGATATTCTATGCTTGATGACGCTTTATCCATTCAGGTAAGAAGTTCGCTTCTAAGTAATCATTCGTATAATTTCCTTTTAAGAAAGCTTCATCAAATAGTAGGTCATATTGAAATTGCTGGTTTGTAGCTACGCCGTCGATTGTCATCTCTGACACAGCTCGTAGCATTCGATTAATTGCTTGCGGACGATTATCTCCATGAGTAATCAATTTAGCCACCATCGAGTCATAATAAGGTGGCAGCTGATAACCAGCATAAACACCAGAATCTACTCGAATACCTAAACCACCCGCTGGAAAATGTGCAAATTCAAAAGTACCTGAAGATGGCATAAAGTTTTTCTCTGGCATCTCAGCATTAATTCGACATTCTAGCGCATGCCCAGTAAAGGTAATATCTTCTTGTTCATATGCCAAAGGTAAACCAGAAGCGATGCGCAACTGTTGGGCTACGATATCAACCCCAGTTACCATTTCTGTAATAGGGTGTTCAACCTGAATACGCGTATTCATTTCCATGAAATAGTAGTTTTGGTCCGCATCTACTAGAAATTCAATCGTCCCAGCAGACTCATAATTCAATTGTTCTGCTGCCCGAACCGCTGCCTGCGTCACCTGAGCACGTGTTTTTTCTGTAATAAATGGACTTGGTGTTTCTTCGATAACTTTTTGATGGTTACGTTGTATCGAACATTCACGTTCACCTAAATGAATGACATTCCCAAACTTATCACCTAATACTTGAACTTCAATATGATGGGCTGGAAAGATGACTTTTTCCATATACAAACGATCATCACCAAAAGCATTTTTCGCTTCACGTGACGCTTCATAGTAAGCATCTACAAAATGACTCTCTTCGTGGACCATCCGCATACCCTTACCACCACCGCCAGAGGTCGCCTTAAGTAATACTGGATAACCAACTGTTTTGGCAATTTCAATCCCTGCTTCAGGACTTTCTAAAATGCCATCTGAACCTGGTACTGTTTGCACTTTAGCGGCATTCATGGTGTTTCGGGCATTTTGTTTATCACCCATTAAGTCAATTACTTCAGGACTTGGGCCGATAAATTCAATATTCATTTCTGCACAAAGCTTCGCAAATTTACTATTTTCAGCCAAGAAACCAAAACCAGGGTGGATAGCTTGAACGTTTGTTACCACAGCTGCCGAAAGAATGGCTTGCATATTCAAATAAGAATCGACTGATTTTGGCCCTCCGATGCAGATTGCTTCGTCAGCCAATTTCACATGTAGGGCATCCTTGTCAGCAGATGAATAAACAGCTACTGTTTCGATCCCCATTTCAATACATGTACGAATAATACGGACCGCAATTTCGCCTCTATTCGCTATTAATACTTTATTAATCATCAAATACCTCTTATTCTATGCTATTCGCCTTGTTTCAGGCGAATGCCACAATCTAGTCAACTTTATCTACGTTAGAAATGATAAAGGTCATCTCAGCTTCAGAGCACACTTCACCGTATTCATTACGAATTGTTCCTTTACCGATACCCATACGTTTTTTTAATTTCACAATTTCAACCGTGATCTCAAGTACATCTCCAGGTACAACATTTTTACGAAATTTTACATTATTTAAGCCAGCCAAATAAGCAATTTTATTTTTAAAATCGGGTTGTGATAATAAGGGAATTGATCCTACTTGAGCCATTGTTTCAACTTGTAAAACACCAGGCATTACAGGATTCCCTGGGAAGTGGCCAATGAAGTACTCTTCGTTAATTGTTACATTTTTACGTGCCACAACTTTTTCACCAGGGATGATTTCATCCACACGGTCTACAAAAGAAATCGGGAAACGGTTAGGGATAATTTCTTGTACCTGCATCGCTGTTAAAACAGGTTCTTTACGTTCTGCATATTTAGTCATGCTTCTATACTCCTTTAGAAAATTACTCACTTACTTCAAATAACGGTTGGCCGAATTCTACAACCTGACCATCTTCTACTAAGACATTCATAATCGTTCCAGAAATGTCAGCTGGGATTTCGTTCATTACTTTCATTGCTTCAACAATACAAACAGTCTCACCAGCTTCAACATGATCGCCTACCTTTTTATAGGGTGGTTGATCCGGATTTTTTGCTAGATAGACGACACCAACTAGTGGGCTATCAATTGTTTTAGCTTTTGCAACTGGTGTACTATTAGTAACAGTTTCATCTTGAGCAATGGTTGCTACCTGGGGACCGGCTACTTCTTTCGCTTCATCAGCGCTACTAACACGCTCCACATTTGTTGAAACTTGGTCAACTCCTGTATTTGATTCTTTTTCAGTTACAGTTTGACGTTCTTTAATTTTAGAAATGTATAAAGCGTCCGCTTGTGTTTGAAATGAAAACTCTTGAATAGACGACTGGTCAATTTGATCGATCAAGTCTTTAATCTCTTCATGATTCACCTTTATTCACCAACCTTTTTAAAGGCAATTACTGTATTATGTCCACCAAAACCTAATGTATTGCTGACAACTACATTTACTTCTTGCTCGCGGCCAACATTTGGTACAATATCTAAATCACATAAAGGATCTGGATTCTTATAACCCAAAGTTGCTGGAATAAATGAATCTTTAATCGCCATAATACTAGCAATAGCTTCAACCGCCCCAGCGGCACCTAATAAGTGGCCAATGGATGATTTCGTAGATGAAACCGGAATCTTATAAGCCAATTCCTCTCCAAATGCCCGTTTAATCGCAACTGTTTCAGAAGAATCATTAGCTGGTGTACTTGTTCCATGAGCATTGATATAAGAAACTTCCTCTTTAGAAATATTTCCTTCTTCTAACGCATTTAGCATAGCTTTTGCAGCACCGGATCCATCTTCAGATGGCGCTGTTAAGTGATATGCATCAGAAGTAGCACCGTAGCCAACGATTTCAGCATATATTTTTGCACCGCGTGCGTGAGCAGATTCTAATGATTCTAGTACCAAGATACCTGCTCCTTCACCCATTACAAAACCATTACGATTCTGATCAAATGGAATGGACGCACGATCTGGATCGGTTGAATCACTTGTTGCTGTTAAGTTATCAAATCCACCCAAGCCAATCTCGTTAATAGCACCTTCTGCACCACCAGCAATCATGATATCTGCGTAACCATGTTTGATATAACGAAAAGCCTCACCGATGGCGTTATTAGCAGATGCACAAGCCGTAACCATTGTTAAAGCTGGTCCTTTTAAACCAAAATGCATAGAAATATTTGCAGCACCCATATTTGAAATTGATACCGGCACAAATAAAGGATTTACACGTTTAATCCCTTTTTCTTGCATTTTCAGTACACCTTTTTCAATTTCTTGAATACCACCGATACCAGTACCTAAGTAAACACCAATTCTATCAACATCAGAAGCTTCAATGTCTAACGCAGCATCAGCAACAGCTTCAATCGCTGCAGCTACCGCGTATTGACTATATAAGTCCATACGTTTTGTTTCCTTACGGTCCATAAAATCTTTTGGATTGAAGTCTTTTACTTCAGCTACTAATTTTGCATTCAGGTCTTTTGCGTCAAATTTTGTAATGGGACCAAAGCCATGTACACCAGCTTTTAAATTAGTCCAGAATGTTTTTGCGTCATTTCCGATAGGTGTAATTGCACCTAGACCTGTTACGACTACTCTGTTTGTCATTTTTTGTTGCCTCCTAATTCATATACAATCCACCGTTAACGTCAAGCGTAGTACCTGTAATATAGCTTTGCGTAGCTAAAAAGTATACTGCTTCTGCGATGTCCGATGGTTGTCCAAGTTTTTGTAAGGGAATATTTTCTAACATTTCTGCTTTCGCTTTTTCAGGAATTTCGTCGGTCATTTCTGTTTCAATATAACCAGGTGCAATAGCGTTTACTGTAACACCGCGCATACCTAATTCACGAGCGGCAGCTTTAGTTAAGCCCAAGATTCCTGCTTTAGAAGCAGCATAATTAGCTTGACCGACATTGCCCATTTGCCCAATAACAGAAGCAATATTAATAATTGCCCCTTGGCGTTGCTTCATCATCAGCTTACTTGCAGCTTGGATAAAGTTGAAAGTACCTTTCAAGTTTATATCGATTACTGCATCGAAATCTGCTTCTTTCATTCGCATTAGCAATGTATCGCGAGTGATACCCGCATTATTGACTAATACATCGATGGTTTGGAAGTTCGTTTTGATGAAAGACATAATTTCTTTTGCAAAATCTACATCTGTTACATCACCCTTAAAATCTTTTACAGTGATATCTTTACTTTCTAAAGCTTTTAAATGATCTTCAGATGATCCTGAACGTGAAACAATCACAATATTGTAGCCTTGATCTGCGAATTTATGTGCAATACTTGCCCCAATTCCGCGGCTACCACCTGTAATTAAGACTGTCTTTTTTAATTCTTGTGTATTCACTGTCATAAAGCTATCCTTTCAATCCTGCAATAGTAGCTTGCAGGGTTTCTTCGTCTTCAACGCGGTAAACTTTAATATCCTTATTAATTTGCTTCATAAAAGATGATAAGGTTTTACCTGGTCCGATTTCTACGACCGTGTCGACCCCTTCTTCAACTAGATATTCAATAGAATCAGACCATTTAACTGGTTTCATCACCTGTTGAATTAACAAGTCTTTCACTAAACCGTCTTCATGTGGCCGAGCAGTTGTATTTGAAATAACTGGTAATACTTGTGCATTAAAGGTAAATTTTTCTAAGTAATCTGCTAGTTGGTCGCTTGCATCCGCTAGAAGAGCTGTATGGAATGGTCCAGAAACATTTAATTCGACCATTTTTTTCACGCCTGCATTAGTCAACTGACTAACTGCTGTGTCTACTGCATCAGCGTCACCACCGATAACGATTTGCTTAGGGGTATTATAGTTAGCTGGCGCTACATATAAGCCAGATTCTTCACGAACTTGTTGACAGATATCTTCTATTAACGTCCGTTCAGCTTTCATAACAGCAACCATTTTTCCAATACCTATAGGAACTGATTCTTGCATAAAACGCCCACGATGACTCACTAAATCTACCGCATCTGCAAAAGATAATACACCAGCTTCAACAAGCGCTGTATATTCTCCTAAACTTAATCCTGCTAGATAATCAGCTTTAATACCTGCTTTTTTTAGTAAAGCTGTGAAAGCATTTGATACGGTTAAGATAGCGGGTTGTGTATATTCAGTTTGATTTAATTGCGTACCTTCTTGGAAGCATAGATCCTGTATCGAGTACCCTAATACTTCAGATGCTTGATCAAAATAAGAAGCAATCTCAGGATGATGACTTAGTAAGTCTTGACCCATACCCGTATATTGTGCTCCTTGACCAGCATATAAAAAAGCTATTGTCATATTGTTCTCCTCTTAATAGAAAAGCAGTGAAATGCATATACCATCCCACTGCTCACATATTGTCAATTTTATTTCTCAGCTTTAAAGCCATTCACTTGCTCGAGCAGCAATTGTTTCTGTACATTCCGTCATATATGATTGAATTATTTCTGAAACTGTTTCACGTTTATCTACTAATCCGGCAATTTGTCCGGCCATAAATGAACCCGTGTCTAAATTTCCTTCAACAACAGCTCGACGTAAAGCACCTGATCCAAGTGCCTCAAGTCTGTCCCAATCTGGATTAGCTTTACTCGCTTCTTCTTTTTCTACTTTAAGATATTCTTTGGTCAATTTGTTTCGTAACACACGAACTGGATGCCCAGTAGATTCACCTGTCAGTACAGTATCAATATCCTTCGCCTTAATAATTTTTTCTTTAAAATTATCATGCGCATTAGATTCATCTGCAACTACAAAACGTGTACCTACTTGAATACCGACAGCACCTAACATTAGAGCTGCCGCCATGCCACGACCATCACCAATACCACCCGCCGCAATGACTGGGATATTTAAAGTTTTGGTCACCTGTGGTAATAAAGCCATAGTCGTTTGTCTACCGACATGTCCACCCGATTCCATCCCCTCAACAATCACTGCATGAACGCCTTCACGTTCCATACGTTTTGCAAGACCAACAGAAGCGACCACAGGGATAACTGAAATACCGGCTGCGTTGAACCGATCCATATATTTCCCGGGAGACCCAGCCCCAGTTGTGATGGTTTTAACACCTGATTGACAGATATAGTCCACTACTTCTTCTACATGTTCATTTAATAACATGACATTTACAGCAAATGGTTTATCGGTTAAGGTTTGCATCTTTTCAACTTTGGCTTTTACAACATCAACAGAATCATGTCCAGTACCAATTACGCCAAGTCCACCAGCATTGGAAACTGCTGATGCTAAATCCGCATCTGCAACCCAAGCCATTGCGCCTTGAATAATTGGGTATTCAACACCTATGCGTTCCCAAAAATCTGTTTTCACTAAAGGATTACTTCCTCTCTTAATTGACTCATCTTTAAGTAAAAACTATTTATTTGCTTCTACGTAGTCAACTAAATCTTGAACAGTATTGATATTTTCTTCATCTTCAATTTCGATATCGAATTCATCTTCGATATCATTGATGATTTGGAATAAGTCTAAAGAGTCAGCATCAATATCTTCACGGATATTTGTAGTCGCTTTTACTTCATCAGCCTCTAAGTCTAATTGTTCAGTGATTAATTCTTGAATTTTTTCAAATGTAGTCATTTTTTATATTCCTCCATACTTTAGCGTATTTATATAATTACTATTCATATCCTAATAAAAAGGTTATCGTTTTATAAATACGATTAGATTTAATTTTATTTGACATATGTTAAAGTCAATAATGAGATATTAAATTATATATATAACTTTGTCAACTAGTTATCAAAACTAGAATAGTTTTTTCAGTAAAATTAATTTATTGTAAGCGCTATTAAATGTGCATTTAATGTCATACTGATTCATTGGTTGAGATTAAAGGTGAATTTTGAATAAACAAAAATTGTATTAATAGATAAAGTCATATCTTTTATCAGATTTAGATTTTGCTGTCTGTCATTGAACATAAATATAGCAGCTATATGAGAGGTTTATCTTCTTTTGTATGTGTTATACCATATAGCAATTTCGTATGAAACAATTTGTACTAATGGTATTTAAAAAAGGATTTGAGCAAGCTTTATCATCTCAAATCCCTTTATAGAAAATATTTAAATTGAATCCGTATCAATATTTTGGCAAAAAAATGCCATAATAAATGATAATCGAGTAGGAGGAATCTTTGGATTCCGACC
>NZ_KV786974.1:3024-6797 GCF_001806975.1 Aerococcus sp. HMSC10H05 | reverse complement strand
TTTCCCACCAACACTATTTATCATAGAACCATTAAAAAAAGACTAGACAATTCTAGTCTCAAAAAAACTTATTTTTTTACCTGTCTACTTGACAGGGGTCAGTTCACAACTCTCATAAAATTAGTCTAACTTTTGGGGTCCCCTATACGTTCTTTTTGGTTTCGGTATTTATCATAGAACCATTAAACATGGCCCTTCCGTTATTGAATATTTGAAATATATTATTTAAATTATTAGTATGATTATTTATGTTCGGTCACCAACACTATTTGACACAGGACCCTTTTCATTTCATCATCTGAGCGAATAGATCATCGCCTTCTACAGGCTAAAAGCCCAATATAGAAAGACCAATCCAGTGATTACAGCAATAATCAAAAGAAAGATAATAATATCCACAAAAGTATCACTAGGATTATCACGAATTCGATCAGATTGTTCTTTGACCCGCTCTTTCCGTCGTTGTTGCGCTGAAAGTTCTTCTAGACGATTTCGGCCTTCATGTTTATCTTGCGTATCCGTTTTTCTTTTGTTAAACATTACCCACCGCCTTCTCTTTCTTACTTGATGATAGATTCTTTTCTAATTATAAAGAAAACTTGCCTTGCTTCAAAATATTTTATCTATGATAAACGCATACCTGGTTTAGCATCTAAAGCTAAAGAGGCAAATTGCTGTGTTTGGTATAGGGACTCTGCTGCAGCACCTATCATCGCCGCATTGTCACCGCAAAGGCTTAACGGCGGGAACTGTAAGGTCACTAATCGGTCTAACCCCTCAACCGCAGCAGTTAATTGGCTACGCAAACCTTTGTTGGCTGCTACACCACCCGCAACTAGCAAGTGATTGATTTCTGAATATTGGTTTAAGGCAGCAATTGTCCGACCCACCAATTGATCAAGCGCTGCTGCTTGGAATGAAGCTGCTACGTTATTCATATCCAACGTTTCATTCTTTTGTTTAGCATTATGCATATGATTGATTACAGCAGATTTTAAGCCTGAGAAAGAAAAATCTAATGTATCTTCATCCTTCATAGCTCTTGGATATTGATAAACATCTTCCCCTTCATGTGCCATTTGGTCAATAATTTTCCCACCTGGATAAGGCACTCCGATGACACGACCAATTTTATCGTAAGCTTCTCCTACAGCATCATCACGCGTATCACCAATTGTTTCAAAATCATTTTCTCCGCGCATAATCACTAGTTCAGTATGACCACCGGATACGACTAATGCCAACAATGGATAATCCATTGGCGCAATTAGTTGGTTAGCATATATATGTCCAGCCATATGGTTAACCCCGATTAAAGGTTTTTGATGCGCAAAAGCCAAAGTTTTGGCTGCCGTAACCCCGATTAATAACGAACCAACCAGGCCGGGGCCTTGGGTTACTGCGACAGCGTCCACATCTTCCCAAGTAGCGTTACCTTCACTCATCGCTAGGTCGATGATTTGGGTAATTTGTTCAACATGATGACGACTAGCGATTTCAGGTACTACACCGCCAAACCGCATATGACTTTTTATTTGACTTGCGACAACATTAGACCGCATATCTGTGCCGTTTTGGACGATCGCAGCGGATGTTTCATCACAAGAAGATTCGATTGCTAGTATTGTTGCCATAGCAAAAAATGGCTCCTTTCAATTTGTTATTCAAATTTTATCTGCTAAGTTTCGTTGATAAATTATAGCGTCGTCTAAGTCTACAGGATAATAGTTGGGACGACTAGCAATTTGTTTGAAGGCTAGTTTTTCATATAGTCGCCGTGCAGGTTGATTACGGCTACGGACTTCAAGGGTCACTATTTTTCCCTTATTTTGGGCAAAATAAGGCAAAGCTTCTTCAAGCAGATGGTAGCTAAGCCCTTGTCTACGATAGTCAGGCAAGACGGCAATATTGAAGAGTTCTACCTCCTCAAATATGAATTGAAAATGCGCTAGTCCAACAATCTCTAAGTTTGCTGGATCGCGCATAATAAAGAAATGATGGTATGGATTATTGAGACTTGCTTCAATGGCTTTTGCTGACCAAGATAAATCTGTTGAAAAGGCTTGGTGTAAGCTAGCGTGGATATCAGTAGCCATTTTGCCTAAATCTTTGGAGTCTTGAGTTTTAGCCCACTGATGGTCTAGATGGTCAATTTGCACGGGTTACACCCCTTCGACAACTTCGATTTGTTCCACATTAATAAGGGGAGATAACCGCATTTCATAGGCATCTTCGTCATTATCAGAGTAATAGTTCTCTTTGGTATCACTTTCATAAAAGCCGAAACGTTGATAAAAGCGTTGTGCGCCATGGTTTGATGCCCGCACTTCTAGTGTCATAACATTTCGGTCCAGTTGTTTAGCACAATCAATAGCTCGGTCTAGTAAAGCAGACCCGATACCAATAGATTGGTAATCTGGATGTACGACTAAGTTTGAAATATGAACATCCGTCCGGTCACGGCGACAGCCAATAAAGCCTACCAATTCATCACCTAAGAAGGCTTGGATATAATAGGTATGAGGATTTTGAGTCATGTCATACAAGAAGTCGCGTGCTGTCCAAGAAACGACTTGATGGTAAGCGCGATATTCAACATCAACCATTTGATGAATAACTGTCGTATCTTGCATCACAAAAAAGAGCGATTGTCCATCTGGTAAAGCGATTGATTGTTTGTCTAATGTTAAATCAGCTACTAGAGATTTCTTCATGGTAAATAACACCTGTCGATTAAAATTTTTGAAAATTGCTTTAATTTGTTCTCTCCACGTACGTGCCTTCATCTGCCTTAGCCTCCTCAGGATTTTGAGCGACCCAATTTTCTTCAGCTTCCGATAATTTTGCATAGTTTGGAATAAAGGTATCGACATCCACTTCTCTTAGTGGTAATGCACCTAGGTGGCCAGCATGAATTAAACCTGATTCACTTGGGAAAATAATGGCTTCTTCGCCAAACTTAGCCTCAATATCTGAGCGGAAAGCTTCAATATCTGGACTCAAAAAATTTAACGATAATCCTTGTAAATCATCATGGTCAGCGAGATATGCTGCAACTTGGTCCAAAAAGTCAGTAAATAAACCGTGTGATGTGATGAATAATGGCTTAAATGTATAGCCTTCTTTTAGATAAACGGTCGCGAAAGCTGTTTTTCTTCTAGCATCAATGAAAGGGATGACTAAACTTGGACCAGTTGTTGCCTGTACATTACCTGCTAAAGCCATTAAAGTTGGTAAAGTGAATAAAGGAATACTTAGGGTATTGGCTAAAGTTTTTGCCGCAGTTACGCCAATCCGCAATCCTGTATAAGATCCCGGCCCTTCCGTCACAATAACCCCATCCAAGTCGCTAGGTTGCCAATTGACTAACTTGAACATACTATCAATTAGTGGGAGCAACTGCGTTGAATGTTTAATTTTTGTGTTGGTGGTCGTTTCTGTGACAACCTGGTCCCCATCACGTAGGGCGACACTTAAAGCTTGTGTTGATGTATCAATTGCTAATGTTTTCATATAACCACCTTATCTAAACTCAATACGAAATAGACCAATTCAACGATAGGTCTCGCACCCTGTGAAGTTGGGTTCGCGTCTCCAGAAAGGACTGCGTTTCAGATGAATTTGTAGCTGGCTTCGCCATCTACTGCCTTCATCTTCCAACGGTCCCTTTCTTGGCGTCGACGCTCACACCCTGTGAAGTTGGGTTCGTCAGGGCAGACTGGTGTCCGCTTCAGAAATAGTTTGCGTGATGTGCCATCACTACACCTATTTCT
>NZ_KV786974.1:0-3004 GCF_001806975.1 Aerococcus sp. HMSC10H05 | reverse complement strand
GGTTCCTTTCTTGGCGTCGACGCTCACACCCTTTTTAGTCGGGCTCGCTTTGGCAATCCGGTCTCCACTTCAGAAATACTTGCTGCAAGTAAACTTGCTACGGCATATTCCTTCCAGTGTTACCTGCCTGAGCGCCAAAGCTCACACCCTTTTTCTTAGTCGAGTTCGTTCGACCAGCTCAAGTCCTCTTCAGATTAGTTTTTGACACACCTTGTGTGTCACGCACTAATCTTCCAGAGTTGTTGAGCTTAACGGTCTCACTCACATCCTTTTTCTTAGTATATCAAATTCTGTCTTTTATTTGTGAAGACAATTGATGTTCTTATTGGTTTTGTCTTGTTTGTTCATCAATTGTTTTCTTTGATATTCATATGTTCAACTAGCCGTTATCAATTGTATGACCTAAGTCTTTTTGCATTTTATGATAATCTTCTTTTGAGATGTTAAATACCAATAAGTAAGCTATGAATACTAATCCAAAGCCAAACAAAGGAAATAGAATGGACATGTTATAGATAGCATTCACATTTGATGCGGTCCAAGTTGATGCGTTATTAAGTGCCAATGAAGGTGCTGCAAAGGCAATTAATAACGGTACAGCGGCAGATGAGAAGGCGGTCCCGATCTTACGACAGAAGATATATGAAGAATATAATGCGCCATCTGAACGGAAACCTTGTTTCCATTCATTATAGTCACTGGCATCTGAAATCATGACCATGATAACAGTTGGAAACCAAATGTAAACATATTCGCTAAGGCCATTAAAGCAATCCAAATATATACATTTTCTACTGGAAATAATAACATTGCGCCATAAATTACCAAACTAGCGATTAATGGCACGATGATGACTTGGCGTTTACCAAATTTACGAACTAGCGGTGTAATCAATAAAGCGCCGATTGCCAAGGGGGCAATTTCAGTTAAAGTAAACCAAGAGAATAATGCGCCATTGTTATATTTCACTTGTAAAGTCATTTGATGTAATTGTGATGCAGAATAAATAAATATCGTTTGTGCCGTACCTGCAATAATTTGTGCAATAAGGGCGCGGTTTGAACATAAAATTTTTAAGGTTTCCAGTATGGACGGTTGATTTTTGATTTGTTCTTGGTCGACTTGTATCCGTTCTTCTACATTTGAATATAGTAAAAAGAATGAAAGCAAAGCAACAATTCCCAAGCCTAGCATTACTGGAAACATGAGTTGCCCTTGAAATTGAGAAACAACTTGGCCCTCTACTCGCCTATCTTGGTATACAATGAGTGGAATCATGGCTACTGGTAATTTAGCCACCCCAGCCCCTATTGAACGGGCAGTAGATAGTTTCGCACGCCCATCAGAAGCATCTGTTATTACTGAGTTTAGGGTGCCATATGGAATATTCACTAAGGTATAAGTAAAATCCCAAGCAATGTATGAAATCGCGCAAATAGCTAATTTCACTCCATAGCTCATTGAACTGGTGTCAAAGTACATAAAAGCAGAAGTAATCGCGAGTAGAGGTCCTCCAATCAATATAAAAGCTTTATAACGATTTCCTTTAAAGGGTTTGATGCGGTCAGAAAAATAGCCAATTAATGGATCATTCACCGCATCAAAGACACGTGTCAAAATCATCAAGGCTGCAAAATGTGTCGCTTCTATACCAATATAAGACATATAAAAAATTGTCAGGTAATAAGTTACGACTGAGTAACTCAGATTACAACCAAAGTCTCCAAAAAAATAACCAATAATGTCACGGAAACCAAATGGACGTTTATCAGATGCTACCATCGTCATCGGATTTTCGTACGAGTCACTCATTCCATTCCTCCTGTAATTACCACGCGCTTTTTCTTCACATTGTCACAGTCTTATTCTAACAAATAAAATTAAATTTTTTGTTAATTATGATAACTTTACATCATCTTCACAATGCATCCGGCGAAAACGGGAATGCAATTACCATATACCACAATTTCACTTGATTCGAATCAGAAATAATGCTACACTTGCCTTGAGAATTATTTCGAATTAGAGATAAACGAGGAGGAGTATCATGATAGAAACTATTCAAAAACTACATCACATTTCAGCTATTGTCGGTGCCCCTAACCAAGTATTGAAATTTTATCGCGATATCCTAGGTTTACGTCTGGTTAAGAAAACTCTCAACTATGACGACCCTTATACTTATCATTTATATTTTGGCAATAATGAAGCTGATACTGGTACAATCATTACCTTCTTCCCATGGGAAAATGATCGCCTTGGTCAATTAGGCGATGGTCAAGTAGCGACGACTTCTTTTGCTATTCCAGACGGCAGTCTAGCCTTTTGGCAAGATCGTTTAAATGCTAAGGGTATCCCATTTTCTCGTGGTAGTCGTTTTGCGAATGAAACCATTCTAGTAAAAGATTTCCACAACTTAAATATTGAACTAGTTGAAAAGGATTGGGGTAAAGCCAATACCTACGCCGTTGACGACATAACATCTGAAACAGCTATCCGAGGCTTCGCTGGAGCAATCTTATATAGCCACCGTCCAAGTCATACGGTTGAACTATTCGATCAGATTTTTGGTTGGCACAAAATAGCCGAAGATGATCAATATATTCGCCTACAAGCGCCCGGTGACCACAAAGAATGGTTAGATATCCGAAAAACGTCCGATAGCTTTGGTAAGATGGAAATTGGCACTGTCCACCATATTGCTTTTGAAGTAGCGGACGAGGAGGTCTTGAAATATTGGCTTGAAATTGCTCAACAACGTGGATACCGCACAAGTGAGATCAAAGACCGCGACTACTTTAAATCCCTCTATTTCCGTGAGCGTGGTGGTATCTTAATTGAGTTAGCAACTGCTGGTCCTGGTTTTACTTGGAATGAAACAGTTGAAGAACTGGGTAGCCAATTATTCTATCCAGCGAAACATGATGCCGTTATTGCCCAAGTTAAAGCCAAATTACCCCCGCTAGATTTCTAATAAAGCCAGCTATAAAGATGTCAAGGAATA
>NZ_KV786973.1:0-9515 GCF_001806975.1 Aerococcus sp. HMSC10H05 | reverse complement strand
TTTGGTCACCAACACTATTTGACACAGAACCTGTTTTCTTTTGTTCAGAATTAGCGTTTATCTAATTCTTCCGTTAATAATTGGTTCACAACTTGTGGGTTCGCTTGACCTTTCGTTGCTTTCATAATTTGACCAACTAAGAAACCAGTTGCTTTCTTCTTACCAGCTTTATAGTCGTCAATTGATTGTTGGTTGTTATCAAGGACTTCAGTGATCAATGGTAACAATTGTGCTGGATCAGATAATTGAACTAACCCTTCAGCTTCAACAACCTCTTTAGCAGAACCACCTTTGTCCGCTAATAGCTTGAATACTTTTTTCGCTTGCTTGCTTGAGATCGTACCATCTTCAATTAAGCCAATCATTTCCGCTAATGATTCTGGCGTTAAACCAATTTGGTCTAGATCTTTTTCATTATCGTTCATGTAAGCATTCACTTCACCCATTAACCAGTTAGATGCTTGTTTCGGATCAGCGCCAGCTTTCACTGCAGCATCAAAGAAATCAGACATTTCTAAGGTTTGAGTCAAGATTTGCGCATCATATTCAGGTAATTCGTAAGTATCGACATAACGTTTACGACGATCAGCCGGCATTTCTGGCAAGCTCGCTTGAATTTCCGCTAACCAAGCATCAGAAACCGTAAATGGCGGTAAGTCTGGTTCTGGGAAGTAGCGGTAGTCAGCTGCACCTTCTTTTACACGCATTAATTGTGTTTTACCAGTACTTTCATCATAACGACGAGTTGCTTGTTCAATCACGCCACCAGCATTTAATACTTGTGCTTGGCGTTTTTCTTCGTACGCTAAACCTTTACGAACATAGTTGAATGAGTTTAAGTTTTTCAATTCGTTTTTAGTACCAAATTCTTTTTGGCCATAAGGACGTAAAGAAATATTGGCATCACAACGCATTGAACCTTCTTCCATTTTTACATCAGAAACCCCAGTAAAACGGATGATTTCGCGGATTTTTTCCAAGTAAGCATATGCTTCTTCTGGTGAGCGCATATCTGCTTCAGATACGATTTCTAATAATGGTGTTCCTTGGCGGTTTAAGTCAACTAATGAGTCGCCAGCACCGTGGATGTTTTTACCGGCATCTTCTTCTAAGTGAAGACGTTCGATGCGGATTTTTTTCGTTTCACCATTCACTTCGATTTCAATCCAACCATTTTCACCTATAGGTTGCCATAACTGAGTAGTTTGGAAAGCTTTTGGATTATCCGGGTAGAAGTAGTTTTTACGGTCGAAGTGTTGTACTGGATTAATTTCACAGTTTAATGCTAAAGCGGCTTTAATAGCGAATTCAATCCCACGACGGTTCATTTTTGGTAGGACACCTGGATAACCGAAGTCAATAACGTTTGTATTGGTATTAGGTTCTGCTCCAAAGTATGCGGCAGATGGAGAGAACATTTTTGATTCTGTTTTTAATTCGACATGGACCTCAAGTCCAATGACTGTTTCGTAATTCATGTAATTTCCTCCCTCTTACTCTGCTGGATGTTTAGTATAAGCGTCGTTTACTTGTTCAACAGCATAAGCTGCGCGGTAAATCTTTTCTTCTTCGAAACGGTTACCGATAATTTGTAAACCAATTGGTAGACCTTTGTCGTCAAAACCAACAGGCATTGATAAACCAGGTAATCCAGCTAAGTTTACAGGAACTGTTAATAAGTCAGCAATGTACATTTCGATTGGATCATCATTTTTCTCACCTAGTTTAAAGGCAGTTCCAGTAGTTACTGGTGATACGATTAAATCAACTTCTGAGAAGATTTTATCAAATGCTTCTTTAATTAACATACGTACTTTAGCTGCTTTCATGAAGTATTCATCGAAGTTTTCTGATGCGATAGAGAAAGTACCGGTCATCAAACGACGTTTTACTTCATCACCAAAACCTTCAGTTCTTGTATTGACATACAATTCTTCTAGGTCATTGAAGTCTTCTGCACGGTAACCATAGCGGATACCATCGTAGCGTTGTAAGTTTGAAGATGCTTCTGCAGAAGCGATGATATAGTAAACTGGAATACCATATTTTAAGTTTTCGAAGCTAATCTCTTTAACAGTTGCACCAGCATTTTCTAATTGCTTGATGGAAGCACGGACTTGCGCTTTCACTTGGTCATCCACTGATTCGCCGAAGAACTCTACCGGTACACCAACAGTTAAACCTTGAACCCCATCTTTCATAGAAGCTACATAGTTAGGTACTTCAATATTTGCAGAAGTTGAATCATTGTCATCATAACCAGCAATTGCTTCTAACATAATGGCATTATCTTCAACAGTACGTGTCATAGGACCAACTTGGTCTAGTGATGAAGCAAAAGAAATGACACCCCAACGTGATACACGACCATAAGTAGGTTTCATACCTACAATACCGTTGTATGCTGCTGGTTGACGGATTGAACCACCTGTATCGGTACCTAATGTTGCAATCACTTGACCAGCTGCAACTGCAGCCGCTGAACCACCTGAAGAACCACCTGGTACACGGTCTGTGTCAAATGGGTTGCGAACTGGGCCAAAGTAAGAAGTTTCATTAGAACCACCCATGGCGAATTCATCCATGTTTAATTTAGCAATATTAATCGCACCTGCTGCAGCTAATTTTTCAGTAACTGTTGCATCATAAATTGGTACAAAGTCCGCTAACATCTTAGATGCTGCTGTGGTTGTAACACCATTTGTTAAAATATTGTCTTTTAATCCAATCGGAATCCCTTGTAATGGACGGTCTGAGGAGTAACCTTTTTCATCAGATACCTTAGCTTTTGCTAGCGCATTTTCTTCGTCTAAAGTGATCACAGCGTTAATAACGTCATTTTCTGCTTTTATACGGCGGATAGCTTCTTCCACTAGTTCAACAGATGTCACTTGGCCTGCCACTAATTTCTCATTTAAAGAGCGAATTGTATCTGTAAATTTTTCCATTAAGCGTCGCCTCCATCTGTATCAATAATTGATGGTACTTCGATAAAGCCATCGACTGTTGTTTTGGCGTTGATAAATAATTCATCACGCGTTTGCATTTTTACAACTTTATCTTCGCGCATCACATTTTCAAAATCGACTGCCCAAAACATAGGCGTTACATCTGTAGTATCGACTTCTTGTAATTTTTCGGTCATATTTAAAATATTTCCAAATTCTTCAGTAAAGTGATCGACTTCTTGGTCTTCCACTTTGAATTTAGCTAATTTAGCAATCCGTTTAACTTCTTCTTCAGAAATTGACATAACGGGTTCCTCCTTCATTCTTCAGCTTAGTTTTCGCCTTATTTTACCTGTTTCATTTTAGCACAAACCGCTCAAGTCAACAATGTTAATTAAGGTTACATGAGTAGATTTTTGTATTTTTAATCTTTTATCTTAAGAATAGCTTACAAATACGAATAGACAAGCTCTTTCACTGAAACTTGCCTATTGTTCTGCCTATTTTTTCTATTACTATCAGCTAGCAAACAAGTACCAACCCCTTTTTGATCATGAGAAAAAGAGGTAGTTATGTTATAAAATATTACATATCTCAATCCACTAATATATAGTTGAAGGTGTCTGAGTCTTTATCTCTCGTCAATAGGGCCCGTACACCGTCAGCTGTCACCACTTGAATTTGAATCTCAATATTGTTGTTGAATACTGAGCTAGCGGTTGAAATAGCTTGCTGAGACAAGGCAATGACTTCACTATAACCATCAAACTGACTATTGATCACGATATTAACGCTTTGTTGTTCATTATCTTGATAGTAACCTACCCCTGATAACCCTGATAATTGTGGATAAAATGATTGGATTTGGTCACGGAAACGGGTGAAGGATACAGTATCTTCTTCTTTTGGTGCGTCATCTACATCATAGACAACAAAGTCTTGGTTATAAGTTGACCAGTCACCAAAAGAGTCTCCACTTGAAGAAACAGCATCTGTTTTGAAAGTACCGCCTCCTAAGTCACCTGACTCCTCATTTTCAAAAATAGCCACATGAATTGGTGTATCGGCATAAGCTTCATCTTGACGGATATTACTTACAATAGTTTCCGCCATTTGTTTCCCTTGCTCGATACGTTCTTCAGATGGAATTTCAACTTCTTTTGTCTCTGATCCTGAGTTAAAGGTATCCGAATAGTTCATCCCCAAACCGATTGAAATACCAGCTATTTTACCATTTTCGTCCACAAAATCATATTCCATAATCGCGTTCAAATATCGAGGTTCATAGCCATCTAAAGTTTCGGAGAGTGAGTCAGTTGGATTTAATCCTTCTGGGTTGTCATCAGATTTTGCTTTTAAGAAGGCGATTGTTTTCTCTTCGCCAAGCACTTGTCCTTCTTGAATTGAATAGTCCTCTGTTGAGAAGATATTCTTCGCCAAGTCGTATAGCCCTCGCTCTAGATTCTCCGAATTGGCTTGTGAGGATGTTCCTGCAGTTATACCAGCACCAGAATTGACTTGGTAAGTACCGTCATTAATATATGATGGATAATATTCTGTTGATAATTGATCTGTTTTAGTTTGTTGTTCTTCACTATTAGATGAAGTTTGGCTGGCTGATCCTGCTGACTCGGTTGAATCCGCTTGGTCATTTTGGCAGGCTGCTAGGGCCAAGGTCGCCACCAATAATATAGATAAGGTTTTGAATTTTTTGATTTTCAATACGACATTCCCTTTCTTAACTTGGTTTTCTCCCCAATCACAAGTTCCCATTTTCTTCTATTGGTCTATTATATTATAACTTGTCAACCATGTCTTGTTCAGAAAATATGGTGATGCCTAAGCTCTCTGCTTTGGTTAATTTTGACCCAGCATCTTCCCCTGCAATGAGTATATCGGTTTTTTTAGAAACAGAACCCGTTACATTACCACCTAAATTTTCAATGGCTTTTTTAGCTTCTGGTCTTGTATATGCTGACAATTTTCCTGTTAGCACAACGGTTTTACCAGCCCAGAAGGAATCGATCGTATCCACTTCTGCTTTAATTGGACCCTTGTAGGTCATATTGACCCCATTATCCACTAGCGCTTCAATCGTTTCTTTGGCACCATCTGTAGCAAAAAAGGCCACTATAGAATCCGCAATAGTTTCGCCAATGCCTTCAATACTGGTAAAGTCCGAAATATCTTTGGTCATAATCTCTTGCATACTTGGGTAAACTTCGGCAATTTGACGAGCTGCTTTAGCCCCGACATGACGAATACCTAAACCAAATAACAAACGTTCTAGGGAATTCGCTTTAGAATCTTCAATCGCTTGGATAATATTATCCGATGCCTTGTCGCCAATTTTATCTAAGGCCATTAACTGGTCTTTTTTCACTTGGTAAAGGTCTGCTGGACTATGAACATCTGCCTTATCATACATTTGTTCAAGAACACTTGGCCCTACACCAGTAATATTCATGGCGTTACGAGACACAAAATGGTATAGCTTTTCTTTCGCCTGAGCTGGACAAGCTGGGTTCACACATCGTAAAGCTACTTCATCTTCTAGATGGATTAACTCACTATGACAAACCGGACAAGTTGTTGGTTTAGGATAAGCTTGTGAATCTTCTTTGCGTTTATCTAATACAACCGTCACCACTTCTGGAATAATATCTCCAGCTTTATGGATAATCACTGTATCATTTAAACGAATATCCTTAGCTTCAATCAGGTCCATATTATGCAAACTAGCTCGTTGAACGGTTGATCCGTCTAGTAACACGGGATCCATCATAGCAGTTGGTGTAACAACACCTGTTCTACCTACTGTCCATTCAATATCACGAATCGTAGTTTCAACTTCTTCAGCTTGAAACTTGTAAGCTATAGCCCATTTAGGTGCTTTTACTGTATAACCTAACGTCTCTTGGTCAGCAAAATCATCCACTTTTATAACGATGCCGTCGATGCCGTATGACAATTCATGGCGTTTCGCTGTCATCTCTTCGATATAAGCTTGAATTTCTTCAAATGTTTCACAAACTCTCGTCAGAGGATTTATCCGTAAGCCATAGTCAGGGAAATATTTAAATAGGTCTTGTTGGCTTCTAATCGGCAATTGGTCAGAAAAGACACCTGAATATAAGAATATATTTAAATTTCTACCTGCTGTGACTTTTGAATCTAGCTGACGAATTGAACCAGCGGCTGAATTACGTGGGTTGGCAAAGGTTGGTAACCCCGCTTCTTCACGCTTTTCATTTAAAGCTAAAAAAGCATCCTTTGGCATATAGATTTCACCGCGAACTTCAATATCTATGTCTTGGCGTAATTTCATAGGGACAGATTTAATTGTACGAACATTGTTGGTAATATCCTCACCAACAACCCCATCTCCACGAGTAGCTGCTCTGACATAGCGACCATTCTCATATTGAATGGCCACTGATAAACCGTCAATTTTCAACTCACATACAAACTGTACCTGGTCTCCAATACTTTTCTTGGCATCCGCTACGAATTTAGCTACCTCTTCAAAATTAAAAGCGTTAGCTAATGACATCATCGGTTGTGAATGGGTTACTTTGGTGAATGCTTCACTGACGACATCACCCACTCGTTGTGTAGGCGATTCTGCTTGGATGAAAGTTGGATATTTTGTTTCCAAATCCTGTAACTCACGGTAAAGTTTATCGTACTCGGTATCCGAAATACTTGGATTATCTAAGGCATAGTATTGGTAGGCATAATCATTCAACTGATGGGTTAAGGTTTCAATGCGTGCAACATCAATACTTTGTTGGTCATCCTTGGTCATCGTTCAATCTCCTTTTATTCCGTGATTTTTTCTTTATGCTTGCTTTTGAATTGGTGCAAAAGCAGATAATAGTCGCTTAATACCTTGATTTGGGAAAGCAATATCTAACTCTTGTTCGTTGCCGGATCCTTGAACCTTAACAACAGTCCCTACACCCCATTTTTTGTGGACGGCTTTATCGCCAATCGCCCAAGTAACTGGACCATCTACTGTTTCGATATCTTTATTGCCATTCACGGGATCAAATACTGACCGTTTCGCTTCTTTTTTTCGGTCATAGTAGGACTTGGCGTTCGCCTTTTCATAGGTGTTAGTCGTTCTTCTTTGTTTGCTACCGTAAGTTGACGCAAAGTTTGTTGAATTACCAAAGGTAGATCCTGTATGATGTCCGAAGGGTAAATCCGCTTGACCACTAGGTTGGAAAACAGATCGTTCGTTTTCACTGTCATCTAGTAATGCATCATCAATTTCTTTGATAAACCTTGAAACAGGATTAGACTGGTATTTCCCATAAAGTAAGCGGGATAATGAGTTAGTTAAATATAATTTTTGTTCAGCCCGAGTAATCCCTACATAAGCTAGTCGCCGTTCTTCTTCAAGTTCAGATTCTTCCTTAGCGGCGCGCGCTAATGGGAACATCCCTTCTTCCATGCCAATGATGAAAACAACTGGGAATTCTAGCCCTTTAGCTGCATGCAAGGTCATCAAAGTTAATTCCCCTTGTTGGTCCAATTGTTGGCTATCCAAGTCAGAAACCAATGATAAGTCTGTAATAAAGCCCATTAAAGCATCATCTTCGGCTGGATTGGTATCCATTACACTATCTAGTTCTGCCTGAATGCCTTCTAAGTCAAATAAATTAAAGGTGCCATCTGGATTTAGTGGGGTATTTTCTTGGTTAGGGGCAGCTTGGTTCAGGCTTGCATCTTGTAAGTCTACTGGACGGTCTGCCTCTTCTTGCGCTTCAATCTGCGCTGCTTGTTCCCGTTCTTCCCGTTCAGCTTCCCAACGTTTATCAAATTCTTGCGTAACCGAGATAAACTCATGAATATTGTCAATTCGTGCGTCAGCTTCCAATGTTTTTTGTTTTTCCAAATCTTTTAGGTAGCCTGTTTTTTCTAAAACTTCTTCTACCAAGTCTTGGATAGGTAAGAAGGCCCGTTGTGCTTCTAGATTGGCCATCATCTTGCTGAAAGCTTTTAAATTCGTCGCACCTTTACCTGTAATTGGCGAATGGTCTACTAGTGAGGCCGCCTGTAGAAGAGAAATCCCCTGTTGGCTGGCAAATGTATTTAATTTATCCAAGGTTCCTGGGCCAATACCACGCTTTGGTACATTAATAATTCGGGTAAAAGATAGGTTATCCAATGGATTAGCAAGTAAGCGTAGGTATGCGAGTATATCTTTAATTTCTTTACGGTCGTAGAATTTTAGTCCGCCAACGATTCGGTAAGGCATGTTGGCCTTTACCAAATTTTCCTCCATTACACGAGACTGGGCGTTGGTTCTATAAAGAATAGCAAAGTCTCCGTAGTTGAGCTGTTGATTTTGAATAGTCGCTTTAATTTTACTGATAACGTAGTTTGACTCATCACGCTCATTTTGAGCACGGTAATAGGAAATTAATTCGCCTTTATCGTTGTCTGTCCATAGCGTCTTGTCTTTACGATAAGTATTTTGATTAATCACATTATTGGCCGCCTGCAAAATATTTTTTGTCGACCGGTAATTTTGTTCTAGTAGGATTGTGGTTGCGTTTGGATAATCTTTTTCAAAGTTCAAGATATTTTCCATATTAGCACCACGCCACCCGTAAATCGACTGGTCAGCATCCCCTACTACACACACATTATAAAAGTAACCACCTAAGTGTTTAACCAATTTATATTGGGCTTCGTTAGTATCTTGATATTCATCTACATGAATATAATGAAATTTTTGTTGGTAGTATTTCAAAATATCTGGCTGTTGGTCAAATAATTTAACAGTATACATAATTAAATCGTCAAAATCAAAAGATTGCGCTGCCTGAAGGCCTTTTTGGTAGCGTTCGTATACATCTGCCACCACATCCTCTATATACCCTGTATAATTTTTTCGATAATCATCTGGCAGCATTAAGTTATTTTTCGCATCAGAAATACGCCCTAGTAACATTTTATAAGAGAATTTATCCTTATCTAAGTTTAACTCTTTTATAATACGTTTGATCAGCGTTTGTTGTTCTGATGGATCAGCGATAGTAAAGGACCGGGTAAAACCAATTGCCTCAGCCTCTCTTCTTAAAATACGTACACACATAGCGTGAAAAGTAGAAACCCACATATCATTGGCATCCGGACCTACCAAAGCTGAAACCCGTTCTTTCATTTCCTTAGCGGCCTTATTCGTAAAAGTGATCGCTAGAATATTCCAAGGATTCACCTCTTTTTCACTTAAAATATAGGCCATGCGGTGCGTCAAAACACGTGTTTTCCCACTACCAGCACCTGCCATAATTAATAGCGGCCCTTCGGTATGCTCAACAGCTGCCTTTTGTCGATCATTAAGCCCCTTAGTAAACTGATTCAATGCCATCATTAGGCCACCTTCCCGTATAGTTTCACTGATAAGCATACCATTTATAGAACACCTGTTCAACGAAAACAAGGTGTGACACAAACCGGTAGAAATGAACCGTTGGAAGATTAGTGTAGTAACTGACGCAGTCAGTTACAAACTAATCTGAAACGCAGTCATTTCTGGTTTGTAGAACCCGA
>NZ_KV786972.1:0-2175 GCF_001806975.1 Aerococcus sp. HMSC10H05 | reverse complement strand
GTCGGAATCGAAAGATTCCTCCTACTCGATTGTTATGGTGTACGAATATTTTCTCCTAAGAGTGATTGACAAATACCTAGTCATGTCAATATAATGTAGTGGACGTGATATAACCACATACTATTTTAATAAATATTCAATGAAACAAAGAGTAAATTATCGACTGGTATAGCGAGAGGCGTTGGTGTGAGGTCTTACAGAATAGATAATTGAACCGCATTGTTGAGAAAAATGGCTGAACGATAGTGAGTAGGTCATTTCGCTAATGACGTTACCATTTCAAGTATGGGGGAGTGCAAGCTACCCCTAAAATTAGAGTGGTACCGTGGATCTCCGCCTCTGTTATAGAGGGGGAGATTTTTTTTATATCCAAAATAGTAAAGTTGTATGGAAATATATTTAGAAAATGATTTTAAGAGGAGGAAAATGATGAAATATATGAAACAAATCATGTTTGTTTGCCTGACATTTATTCTAGCTATGGTTGGCTTAAGTCAAAATCCAGTGTTAGCTACTGATAGTGGTCAAACAGCGACAGATATTCCAGAAGCAAGTGAAGTGTCTGCACCGGGAGAGGATACTTTATACCAAGATATTCAAGACCGAGGCGTATTACGGGTTGGTTACTAACTCGACGTATGCACCTTTTGAATTCTCTATTTTAAAAGATGGGAAAAATCAGGTTGTTGGGTTAGATATCTTTTTGGCACAAAAAATTGCAGATGACTTAGGCGTAGATCTTCAAGTTGTAGATATGGAGTTCTCAAACCTATTAACATCATTGGATACTGGTCAAATTGATATTGTATTAGCAGGAATGACTTCCACTGAAGAGCGCGCTAAATCAGTAGATTTCTCTGATATTTACCAAGTTTCTGGCCAATCATTTGTGATTCAAGAAAGTAAAGTGAATGAAATTACAGATGATAGTTACTTTTCAAATGGTGGAAAAATTTCGATTGGAGAAGGGACCACACAACAATTACTAGTTGGAGATTATTACCCTAATGCAGAAGTACAAGTAATGCGTACGACAACTGATTCGATTTCAGCTTTAGATTCAGGTTTAGTTGACGGTGTATTATTAGATGAGGACGTAGCCGGAGCGTATGCAGCAGAAAATCCCAATCTAACAGTGATTGAAGCGAATTTACCAATCCAAGACCCTGGTAAGGTAGCTGCCATGCCAAAAGACCAGCCTACATTACAAGCAGCAGTTAACGAATCTATTGCAGATGCTCAAGAACAAGGTTTAATTGATCAATGGTTGGAGGAATCTTATCAAATTATTGAAGACAATCGTCAATCTACTTGGTTAGCCTATGCACCTTACTTTGTGAATGGTCTAAAAACAACCTTAGTCATTTCGGCAATATCAATCTTCTTTGGTCTGATACTTGGTGCAATCTTAGCCCTAATGCGTCTGTCAGAAAATAAACTGGTAGATTTAGTTGCTCAAGCTTACATTGAAGTAGTCCGTGGTACACCATTAATGATTCAAGTGTTATTTATTTACTTAGGTTTTGCTGGCATGTTTGGTTGGACGACCATGACATCTGGTTTGGTGGCAGTATCGCTTAACTCAGGTGCTTATATTGCAGAAATTATCCGCGGAGGGATTAAATCTGTAGATAAAGGACAAGCTGAAGCTGCACGTTCACTTGGTTTAGGCTATTGGACGACGATGCAAAAGGTTATCTTCCCACAATCATTAAGATCTATCTGGCCTTCACTTGGGAATGAATTTGTATCATTAATCAAAGAATCATCAATCGTATCTACAATTGGTGTTGCGGAATTAACTTTCCAAACTCGAAATGTATCAACAATTACCTTCAATGGTATTATTCCGCTAGTCATCTCAATGGCTATCTACTTCATTCTAACCTTTACACTAACGAAACTATTAAATGTGTATGAACGCAAGATGAATGAGAAATATGCACGATAATTATATAAACTTGGAGTTGTAACAATAGGTTACAGCTCCTTTTTTAGTTCAAATTGGTATTATTTCAGCTTTATATCAATCTCGGTTATCATTAAATTAAATATAAAAGTTCTAATTGGAGAAAGGTTATACACGGAAAAATATGGAAAATGATTGCTGGTAACATATTAAATTATATTGATGATGACACCCTTTAGTTGGGTTCGTCAGAGCAGCCAGGTGTC
>NZ_KV786971.1:6390-8569 GCF_001806975.1 Aerococcus sp. HMSC10H05 | reverse complement strand
CCCAACTTACGCTGTTCCCAATCATCAGTAAAGCCTTTAAATCGCAGTTTTGGAACTCTTTTTTCATTTTCTTTAGCCATTATTTCAACACCTCTTTCAAGGCATCGATAATGTCTTTTGTTTCTTCCGTTACCTGTAACTCATCCACCATTGATAATAATTCTTTAGATACTGCTGCAATTTCCTGATCTGTTTGTTTGATGTCATTTCTTAGAGCTACTACATCGATTGGTTCAGGGTCTTCAAATGTATCCACATATCGTGGGATATTTAAATTAAAATCATTTTCAACAATTTCATCATAGGTAGCTACATAAGCATATTTCTCAACTTCTTCACGTTTTAAATACGTCTCATAAATCTTATCTATATGTTGCTCTTCTAATAAATTTTGATTTTTAGCTTTAGTGAATTCTTGGGAAGCATCAATGAATAGTACATCGCGTGTTTCACGATGTTTCTTTAAAATAATCACTGTAGTTGGAATACTAGTGTTATAGAAAATGTTGGATGGTAACCCAATAATAGTATCTATAGCACCATTCTCAAGTAAGGCTTTACGAATTTTTCCTTCTGCAGCGCCCCTAAACAAAACACCATGGGGTAAAACAATTGCCATTACACCATCATTCTTTAGGTGATAATAGCCATGTAATAAGAAAGCAAAGTCTGCCTTAGACTTTGGAGCTAATACACCGTATGGTGAAAATCTTGGATCGTCTAAGAAACCCTTTGCCGCTGACCATTTCGCAGAATAAGGCGGGTTCATTAGTACACCATCAAAATTGGTGGGTTCATCTTGTGGCCAGTCTTCATCAAGTGTATCCCCATTGCGTAACAACTGATTCTCTGGCGACACTTCATGTAAGAACATATTCATACGGGCTAAGTTAAATGTTGAGGTATTCATTTCCTGACCAAAATATCGAATAGTATTAGGTTCATTGGAATATTTAGATGCATTTAATAATAGTGATCCAGAACCTAAAGTCGGGTCATATACAGTAAATCCTTTTTTATCTTTTCGGCCTGCCATAACAATTCTAGTCATTAAGGTAGCTACTGGCTGAGGGGTGTAGAATTCTCCTGCCTTTTTACCCGAATCTTCCGCAAATTGACCAATTAGGTATTCATAAGCATCGCCCAATACATCACCTGTATAATTATTAAAATTTAGATCAGCTAGCGCCTTCATCACAGCAGCAATTGTTTCATTTTGTTTTTGCGGTGTCCCACCTAATTTCTTCGAATTTAAATCAATATCTTCAAATAAGTCTTCAAAAATTTTATCTGACTGCTCAATATCCCGCAAACCTTGTTGTAAGTGTTCCCGTTGAAAAGTATGTTCATCAATTTCATCCACCAAAGCAGAGAAAGTTAGCTCTGGTTTAATTTCGTAAGCCATATCATCCTTTAGTGCGTATTTTAAATCTGCTTGTATATCCTCATCTAGGTATGCTTCTGTATAAATCTTTTGGGCTTCACCCAAATCATTTGATTCATGTTCTAATAATTCTGTAGAGTGTACTAACATAGTATCAGATAAGTATTTATAAAAAATGAGTCCCAATAAATATGATTTATATTCATTCGCATCCATTTTTGATCTTAAAATATCTGCCGAGTTCCATAACGCTTGATATAGTTGTTGTACCGTTTCGTTCGCCATTTATAGTTTTCCTCCATACTTGAAATCACGCTATAAGACAGCGTTAGCATTATTATAGCACCTTTAATTGTTTAATAAACTATCCAAAAATTATTTATATAAAAAGAGCCAGATCAATCTGACTCTACAAGATATACATATAAATCAAAATACACTGTTTCACCGATAAGTTTGCGATTTATATTATTTCCAAGCTTTATTAAACAAGTCTGAGGGCTAGAACTAACCTAGCATACCTTTACAGTGAAACAGGATGACTGACCCATATCAGAGAGTTGCCATTCATGCCTTACTCTCTGAATCGTCAGGCAAGAAATTAGACCTTGGCTAATTTCGGTCCCACTGCACCTAAGGTAATGATAGGTGAGAGTGAAAGCCGAAGGTTACCTCATAGCATATTACATTTGCTTTGAAGGTAAGTCCGGTGCTCACACCTTATCCAGTCGGGCTCGTTCGACCAGGTCAAGTCCTGTGAAGCTGAGTTCGCACCTCCAGAAAGAACTGCGTTTC
>NZ_KV786971.1:0-6370 GCF_001806975.1 Aerococcus sp. HMSC10H05 | reverse complement strand
CCAGAAAGAACTGCGTTTCAGATTAGTTTGTAGCTGACTGTGTCATCTACTTGCACTAATCTTCCAACGTTTTCTTTCTGAGCGTCGGTGCTCACATCCTATGAAGTTGAGTTCGTCAGGGCAGATAGGTGTCCACTTCAGAATAGTTTGCGTCACACTTTGTGTGCCACGGCACTATTCTTCCATTGTCTCCTATCTGGACGCCCTGCCTCACATCCTATCCAGTCGGGTTCGTTCGACCAGCTCAAGTCCGCTTCAGACTATATTGCATCACACTCGTGTGATACGGCTATAGTCTTCCAGCGTTATTGAGCTTAACGGTCTCACTCACACCCTATTTCCACCATTCGTCATAAACGGTGATTGGTAATTCTCGTTTGTGTTGGGTTTTTAGGTACCAGTTTTCGATTTTTTCAGCGGCTTCTTGGGCTACTTCTTTGCCTTCTAAGTAGTCGTCTATGTCTTGGTAAGTAACACCTAGGGCTACTTCATCAGCTAAGCCAGGACGGTCTTCTTCTAAGTCAGCTGTTGGTACTTTGACATATAAGTGTTCTGGTGCTTGTAAATATTCTAGGATAGCACGTCCTTGGCGTTTATTTAACCGCCAGATAGGTAGGATATCTGCTGCGCCATCACCGAACTTGGTATAGAAGCCTGTGACTGATTCTGCAGCATGGTCTGTTCCAACAACAACGCCTGCATTTTCACCTGCGATGGCATATTGTACTAACATCCGTTGGCGAGCTTTGATGTTACCTTTATTGAAGTCAGAAATGTCTAGGCCACCCTTTTCCAATTGTTCAACGGTCGCATCAACGGCTGGCTTGATGTTAACACGTACCGTTTGATCAGCTGCCATGAAATCTATAGCGTCCATAGCATCCGCTTCATCGGCTTGGTTACCATAAGGAAGACGGACTGCGATGAATTGGTATTTATCATCACCAGTTTCTTCGCGTATTTCAGTTATGGCCATTTGGCATAGTTTACCAGCTAGGGTTGAATCTTGCCCACCAGAAATGCCTAATACTAAGCTTTTTAGAAATGGATACTTATGAAAGTAGGCCTTGATGAAATCGATGGTACGTCTGATTTCTGCTTCTGGATTAATACTAGGTGCTACTTTTAAGGCATTTATAATTGCTTCTTGTAATGGACGCATGGTATTCTCCCCTTCTATTTCTTTATTCATCAACTGAGTCTTCGTTGATGCGTTCACGAATTTCAGCGATTGAATTCATTTTTAAATCGTATAATTCTTGAGATAAATCAACTGGATATGGTTCTGGATTCAACATACGGCGATACTCTGACCATAAGGCTTCCAAGTGCTCACGAGAGAATTTGCGCACTGTTTCTAGTGTTGGGATATCGTAAACTAATTCACCCTTATCAATAATGGTAGTTAATAATGGCCGCGCATTGAAATGACGAACCGTCTTATTGATATATGTATAAGTTGGATGGAACATGAAGATAGACTCAGCGTCATTAGGATCTTCATTCATGGTTGTAATATAGTCCCCTTCAGATTTACCGTCTTTCTTGCGGGTAATACGCCAAATTTGTTTCTCTCCTGGTGTCGTAATCTTCTCTGGAGATGAAGAAATTTTCATTGTTGGGACCATATCGCCATTTTCATCTTCGATAGCACATAGTTTGTAAACAGCCCCTAAAGCTGGCTGGTCGAAGGCAGTAATTAGCTGAGTACCTACACCCCAAGCATCAATTTTAGCGCCTTGCATTTTCAAGTTTAAGATTGTTTTTTCATCTAAATCATTTGAAGCAGAAATGATTGCATCAGGATAACCTGCTTCATCCAACATCTTGCGGATACTTGATGATAAGTAAGAAATATCACCTGAGTCGATACGAACGCCAACAAAACGTGATTTATCTTCCATTTCGTTGGCTACTTTAATTGCATTTGGTACGCCTGAACGAAGGGTATCGTAAGTATCTACCAGGAATGTACATTTTTCATGGGCATTTGCATAAGCTTTAAACGCTTCATAATCATTTTGATAAGCTTGTACCATAGCATGTGCATGGGTTCCTGAAATTGGAATATTGAATAATTTACCTGCGCGTACATTTGAAGTAGAGTCGAATCCACCAATGTAAGCCGCACGAGCACCCCAAATAGCCGCATCCATTTCTTGGGCACGTCTTGAACCGAACTCAGCTAATGCATCATCCCCAGCGACATTACGGATACGTGATGCTTTGGTTGCAATTAATGTTTGATAGTTGATAATATTTAATACTGCTGTTTCGATTAACGTACAATCAGCTAATGACCCTTTAATTTGCATCAAGGGTTCATTTGAAAAGGCAATTTCCCCTTCTTCCATGGAACGAATTGTGGCATCGAAATGATAGTTTTTTAAATAGTCTAAAAAAGCTTCCGGATAATTTTGTGTTTCCCGTAAGTATGCGATGTCATCATCGGTAAATTTTAAATTTTGTACATATTGAATGACACGTTCTAGGCCTGCGAAAATGGCATAGCCACTTTCAAACGGATTTTTACGGAAGTATACTTCAAAAACCGCTTGTTGGTCAGCTTTTCCAGCATCCCAATAAGTCTTCATCATATTGATTTCATATAAATCTGTATGAAGTGCCAGGCTATCGTTGGTCGTTGTCTTCATTTTCTTATTCCCTCCAAGAATTGCAATTTGACTTTCCTTATTATACCACTATTCCTCAACTAGTTGTCACCTCTAGGTACTTATATCCTTGTTTTAGTAAGCAAAAAAGCGTTAGCAAACAGTATATATGACTGTCGCTAACGCTTAATTGACTTTTCGTTTATAACAATTTGAATGAAGAACTGATTTGTTTAGAAATCAGCGGTCTCACATCCTATTTAGTTGGGTTCGCTTTGGCAGTCCGGTCTCCACTTCAGGAATACTTGCTGCAAGTAAACTTGCTACGGCATATTCCTTCCAGTGTTACCTGCCTGATCGCCAAAGCTCACACCCTGTTTAGTCGGGTTCGCGTCTCCAGAAAGGACTGCGTTTCAGATGAATTTGTAGCTGGCTTCGCCATCTACTGCCTTCATCTTCCAACGGTTCCTTTCATGGCGTCGACGCTCACACCCTATCCTATGACGTCGATGTTCATTTCTTCTGCTTCTTCTCTTGTTACCGTTGGTTTTTCGTCTTCGTCAATTCCTGATGAGGATACTTTGTCGAAGAGGATTTTGATGGTTTGTAATAAGATCTTAAAGTCTAGGAACATTGAATATTGTTTGATGTAAATTAAATCAAAGTTCAATTTAGAGTTAAAGTCTGTGGCATATTTACCGTAGACTTGTGCGTATCCTGTGATACCTGCTTGTACGTTATGACGTAGGTAGTAATGCGGGTTTTCTTCTTGGAATTGGTTCACGAAGAATGGTCGCTCAGGACGTGGTCCAATCATGGACATATCGCCGCGTAACACATTCAATAACTGTGGCAATTCATCGATACGTAAGGCACGAATATATTTACCAACTGTTGTGACACGTGCGTCATTTTTCGTTGCAATCATTGGACCAGATTTTACTTCAGCATCCGTTGTCATAGACCGGAATTTCAAGATATCAAACTCTTCGCCACCTTTAGTAATACGTACTTGGCGGTAAAATACTGGACCTTTAGAAGTTAATTTAATAATAATCGCTGTAACCAACATGATTGGTGAGGCTAAGATTAAACCAACTGAAGCCATCATAATATCTAACCCTCGTTTGATCAACGCTTGGTCCGCTGGAATTGCGAAGTCTGAGGTTTCAATAATCGATTCATCTTCAAAATTCATAATATTTGGATTAACCATTACCAGGTTTTCAAATTTAGAATTTAAGAATAGTTTTTTATTGGCACGCATCAGCAAGTCATAAATTTTTAATTTTTCACTTTCATCAATTTGCGATGCTAGATATACAATATCATACTCATCTAAACGGCTCTTCACATTGCGGTAGTAATCTTCTAATACCACATGTGTGACGATATGACGTGTACTTTTTGAATTTTTGAAATTATATATTGCCGGGAAAACCGCTTCTTCAGATCCAACAATCATTACCCGTTTTGTAGATGCATAGCGTCGATAAATATCGAAAACTAAGGCTCTAAAAATGTAAAGCATGACTACGCTAACCGCAAAATCAATCAAGACGACTGAACGCGGAAAGGCTAACCATCTACCAGCAAAACTTAAGACCATAGCAACAACCGCTAAGATACCCTGACTGATGATGGTAATGAAGAAGAGATCACCTTTGGTTTTATCGTAAAGGATATAAACCCCAAATAAAATATTAATAATTACAAAGATGATTAATATCCAACCAATTGCCCCTTGGAAAGCTTCATAGTTTTTCAAAGGTACATATCGACCATACCGCAAAAAGAATGAAACAAGATAAGAAAGGAACAAGATTAACGCTTCTGTTGCCACGATAACTACGCGGTACCAGTTCGTCCATTCTCCGTTTTTTTGCATTTTTTCACCCATTTCATTATATATATACTATAAGTAAGCACCTATAATCCCTAATATTCTACCATAACCCGACTGAATTATAAGCCTATTCTAGTTAAAAAACTTTTAAATTATAGTAGAAAATTAAAAAAGCAGCTAGCTTTTACACTAACTGCTTCAAAGAACTTTAACTATTCATTATTCTGGTGATCCATATGGAATTTGACTGGAGTCAGTAACTGAATCACTTGCAACTGATGATTGAGGTCGTTCTGTTGTATTTGATTCAACCGCTGATTGCTGTTGTGAATCAGATGATGTTTCACTATCTTCTATCACTGAACCACTACTTGAAGAAGAGGATGATTCATCCATCTGACTAGAATCACTTTCAGCACCATCTTCAATATCTGAGTCATCACTTGAAGACTCGGATGCACTCGATGAGGAAGCAGCGCTTGAAGTAGATGTTGAAGCACTATCACCTGAACTGCTTGTTGATACGCTACTTGAACCACTTGTGCTTGCAACGCTCGAACTTGAGCTAGAAGCACTTGATGCATCACTCGATGATGAACTTGTTGAAGAAGGGATTTCTTCACTAGAATGACCATCAGTAGATGATTCACTAGCAGGCGTTGATTCAGCACCACTTGATGAGCTAGATAAACCAACATTAGTACTTGATGCAACAGTCCTAGATGAACTAGATGCATTGCTACGACTTGATGACCGTGAAGTACTTTGCTCAGATTCTTTGGATGCTAATACACCAGAAGTGACATTCGTATTCACACCAAAAGATGGACGGTCTGAAGTTTGCCGTAATGTTAAGGTGGCTGATGCATCATTAGAAGCCATAATTTTTTCACGTTTAGCTTGTAAATCAGCTATGCGCCTTTTTGAGGCTTTAATGGCTGCTTGACCTTCCTTACGAATTTTAGCTAGTTCTTCAGCCGATTTATTCGCTGCTTCCGCTTCTTTTATTAAGCGGTTAAAGATATTTTGTGTAGCTTCTTCATCACTTACTGCAATCATTTCTAACAGTTTATCTTGTAAACAAGGATTTTCAATTTTATTGACGCGTTCAATAAACTCTATGAGCTTATCTTCTAAACGGTCATAAGTTAATGAACGATCTTCTTCAATTGCTAGTAAATCATTTTTATACGTTTCAATGATGTTGACCTGGTTTTCAGCCTCATCGATCAATGTGGTGGCTGTATGATAGAATCCATCATCTTCATACGCCAATTCGCTCGAATAATTATCACGAAGTAAATCAAGTTCATCAATGGTCACTTCCTCATCTACGAGGACATATTCTTTAATCGTCGCCCCATTAATTACTGCTTCACCATGACCACAATGTGCTTTATCAAATAAATCATTTATCTGACTTTGTAGATCAAACCGTTGTTGAACCGAAGCGATGCGTTCAACAAGGACATCTTTATCGTCACTATCTCTTAAACTGTCTACTTCTTCAGTTAATTCAGTAATCTCATCTTGTTGAATATCCGCTTTTAAGAAAGTATAGGAGTTGTCAAAATAGAGCGCATTTACTGCTGTTGCTACTGTTTCAGTTTTTTCTTCTGCAGACATACGATTCGTATTCGTAAACGCACGAATGATGAAAAAGGCTACCACGCACATCACAATACCAGCCAAAGTATAGGCGATTTGTCGATTGTCTTTAAATAAACGTTTGCGCACCTTTTCTTCCTCCCCTATTTCTTTATCTCAGTTATTTAGTTTTAAGGTTATCATGCATTTGCACAAAAAAAACCAACTGTTGCACTTTATCATATAATCTTTATATTAGTCATACGCATGTAACCAATCTGTAACAGGCTAAACATAGGATGTGACAAATGTCGTTTAGACTCGT
>NZ_KV786970.1:0-10932 GCF_001806975.1 Aerococcus sp. HMSC10H05 | reverse complement strand
TACCTGCCTGAGCGCCAAAGCTCGCACCCTGTTCTTGCTTTCTGTTTTTTTCCGTGCTATTATTGGCTATGCAAATAGTTTAAGTAATTGCTGTGAGGTTTATTGTTTTGTCTTTAAGCGAGCTTGTGGTTGGTGTGAACAGGTAAGACAGTCAATAATGGTTGCATGGTAGGCAAAATGTCACGTTACTTCGGTGCATACCGTTATCATGTTCTTACAATGGAGTAAAAATGTAGGTGGTACCGAGCAATGAAATTTGCGCCCTATACTATAATGATCTAACGATAGATGTTTATAGTATAGGGCTTTTATTTTGCCAAAAATAGTAAATAAGAAAGAAGGAAGTTTTCATGAAAGAGACGAATATGTCTACTAAATATCAACCGAATGCGGTTGAAGAAGGTCGCTATGATAAATGGGTAGCGTCTGGTGTATTTGAACCTAATGAAGATAGAACTGCTGAACCATATTCTATCGTTATCCCACCTCCAAACGTAACAGGTAAATTACATTTAGGGCACGCTTGGGATGTTACGCTACAGGATATGTCCATCCGCCAAAAACGTATGCAAGGTTATGACACACTATGGTTACCAGGTATGGACCATGCGGGGATTGCTACACAAGCAAAGGTTGAAGCGAAGTTAGCTGAAGAAGGGATTTCTCGCTATGACCTTGGTCGTGAAAAATTTATTGATCAAGTTTGGGCATGGAAAGAAGAATATGCTGAAACAATCCGTCAACAATGGGGTAAAATGGGTATCTCTGTTGATTATTCACGTGAACGTTTTACTTTAGATGATGGTCTAAGTAAGGCTGTACGTAAAGTCTTTGTTGATTTGTACAATAAAGATTTGATTTACCGCGGTGAATATATCATCAACTGGGATCCGAAAGCCCAAACTGCTTTGTCAGATATGGAAGTCGTTTACTCTGATGATAACGGTGCTTTCTACCACCTTTCATATCCATTAACAGATGGTTCAGGATCATTAGAAATCGCAACAACACGTCCAGAGACCATGCTTGGAGATACTGCTGTAGCCGTTCACCCGGAAGATGACCGCTACACCCACTTAGTTGGTAAAACCATTACCTTACCTTTAGTAGGCCGTGAAATTCCAATTGTTGCAGATGATTACGTAGATCGTGAATTTGGTACAGGTATCGTAAAAATTACACCAGCTCATGATCCTAATGACTTTGCAGTAGGAAACCGTCACAATTTACCACGGATCAACGTAATGAATGCCGATGCAACAATGAATGAAAATGCTGGCGAATTTGCTGGTATGACCCGCGAAGAAGCACGTAAGGCTGTTGTGGCAGCTTTAGATGAACAAGGCTTCTTAATTCGTGTAGAAGAAATGGTCCATTCAGTTGGACATTCTGAGCGTACTGGGGTTGTTGTTGAACCTCGTTTATCTACACAATGGTTTGTTAAAATGCGTCCATTAGCAGATAAATCTCTAGATAATCAAAATACAGCTGACCGTGTTGATTTCTATCCGCCACGTTTTGAAAATACCTTCAAAACTTGGATGGAAAATGCCCACGATTGGGTTATCTCACGTCAATTATGGTGGGGACATCAAATTCCTGCATGGTATCATAAAGAAACTGGCGAAATGTATGTGGGTATGGAAGCGCCAGCTGATAGCGAAAACTGGGAACAAGATCCAGACGTATTAGATACTTGGTTCTCATCTGCCTTATGGCCATTTTCAACAATGGGTTGGCCAGATACAGACCAAGAAGACTTTAAACGCTACTACCCAACGTCAACATTGGTAACAGGTTATGACATCATTTTCTTCTGGGTTGCCCGTATGATTTTCCAAGGTTTGGAATTCACTGGTCGTCGCCCATTCAAGAATGTGTTGATCCATGGTTTAATCCGTGATAGCCAAGGTCGTAAGATGTCTAAATCGTTAGGTAATGGGGTTGACCCAATGGATGTTGTCAATGAATATGGAGCGGACGCTTTACGTTGGTTCCTTGCGACTGGTTCAACACCTGGTCAAGATATCCGTTATAACGAAGAAAAACTTGAGGCGGCTTGGAACTTTATTAATAAAATCTGGAATGCTTCTCGTTATGCCATCATGAACCTGGATGATTTAACTTATGATGACATTGATTTATCGAATGTGACTGAGATTAAAGACCAATGGATTTTAACTCGTCTTAACGAAACCATTGCTTCAGTAACCACAAACTTTGATAAATTTGAATTTGGTGAAGCAGGTCGTTCACTATACCACTTTATCTGGGATGAATTCTGTAATTGGTATATCGAAATGGCAAAAGAAACATTACAAGGTGAAGACGAAGCAGCTAAGTTAACTACTCGTTCAGTCCTAGCTTACACATTGAACAATATTTTACGTTTGATGCATCCAATTATGCCATTTGTAACCGAAGAAATTTGGGCGCATATTCCACATAAAGAAGCATCAATTGTAACAGCTGCATATCCAACGGTAGATGAAAACTTATCTAATCCAAAAGCAGCTTCTGATATGAACTATGTCATTTCACTGGTTAAAGCGATTCGTAATGCTCGTAACAAACAAAACGTTGCTTTATCTAAACCGATTGAAATTATTGCGAAACCACGTAATGCTGAAATTGGTCAAGCACTTGAAGACAATATTGCCTTCATTAATCGCTTTACTAACCCAGAAAGCTTTACAATTGATACTGCAGCAGTAGCACCAGACCAAGCGGTAACCTTATTCTTTGATGGTGGTGACATTTACTTACCGTTAGCTGGATTCATTAACATCGAAGAAGAAATTGCTCGTTTAGAGAAAGAATTAGCCAAATGGCAATCTGAAGTAGATCGGGTTGAAAAGAAACTATCTAACGAACGCTTTGTGGCGAATGCTCCTGAAGCTGTCGTAGAAGAAGAACGTCAAAAAGGTCAAGATTACCAAGAAAAATTAGCTTCTACTAAAGAAAGAATTGCTGAATTACGAGGCTAAGTGAAGTAAATATACTTGTTTTAGAAGTCGACTGAATAAAACCGGTCGGCTTCTTTTAAATAGGAGAATTGAAAATGTTCAATTGACTAAAATAAAACGTTATGAAAAGACTTTCCATGCTAGAATAAGTCTGCAATAGGATAATGAAGAAGTGGAGGCATAAAATTGACTATTTTAATGCACAATATGGCGCAAATCGAACAATGGCTAGCATTGTATACCAAGGCGGCGCCAAAAGATTTTTCAAGAATAAAAAGTGTTCTTGATCGTTTAGGTCATCCAGAACTTAAAACGCCTGCTATCCATGTCACAGGTACCAACGGTAAAGGGTCAACTTGTCGTTATATTGAGCAAATGGCAGCAGATCATGGCTATTCAACGCTCTTATTTACTTCACCACATCTAGTGACCTTAACTGAACGTATTCGTCATAATAAAGAAAATATCGATGAACAGGCTTTTATTCAATTAATGAATACAGTCCGAGAACATATAGAAGCATTAAATATTCCAGTTATGTCTTATTTTGAGGTTTTGACCTTAGCTTTCTTTATCTATGCAGGTCAAGTAACAGTTGATTTACTCATTATTGAAGTGGGTATCGGTGGAAAAAAAGATTATACGAATATTTTGCCACATGCCATTCGGGTGATTACATCCATTGGTCGAGACCATATTCCTAGTCTAGGTAAGGATGAATATGAGATTACCGATCAAAAAGCGGGAATTATGCACGAGGGCGATAGCATGATAGTTGGCGAGATTCAATCGGAATACCTAGCCATTATTCAAGAGAAGGTAGATAAATATCATGGGCAATTGATTTCTTATAAAATGCAACCACGTATGGCTACTCCACAACTTGGCTTTTACCAAGAATGGAATGCGCGAACAGCTTACGCGGCTTTTTTAACTTTTACAAAAGAAAATCAATTGCATTTTAATATGCAAACAGCGATTGCATCCATTCAAGCGACAGCGTTACCTGGTAGGTTAGAATTAATCGCTAAGCAACCAGCTACCTTTATTGATGGCGCCCATAATATATCCGCAATAAAAGCATTAGTGAAAGCATTGACAACTACTTTTACAGATAGAAGGATCATAATCTATTATTCAAGCTTGGACCGCAAGGAAATAGATGCGTCACTCCATTATCTTCAAGACCATTCAGCGATTGATTTATTTGTGACCACTTTTGATTATGAAGAAGCAGCAAAAGAAAACGATTATTTAGCCACTACAGATGCGAAATTTGTGAATAATTGGTATGATGACTATAAGAAATCCGCACCAGCAAATGTAGATGCCGTAGTTGTATTCTGTGGATCGTTCTACTTTATCTCTGAAGTGCGAGAAAAACTACAAAGTGAGGATATCTATGAAAACATCAGTAATTTTTGATATGGACGGGTTAATGCTAGATACAGAAAAAGTTTATGCCCAAGTAAACAAAGAAGGATTCGAATCATTAGGCATCGCATTCACTATGGATGACTACCTAAAATATGTTGGTGTCGGTGAGAAAGAAACGCTACAGATGTATGCTGAAGCTATTGGTGATATGGAAGAAGCTAAGGCGTTACTTGCTCGTGAAGATAAACGTTATTTAGAGATTATCAAGGATAAAGCACCAGACTTAAAAGACGATTTAATTAAAGTTTTAGATACTTTAGCAGCAAAAAATGTAGATTGCTACGTAGCTTCTTCAACGAATATTGAAACGGTGGAATATTTATTAGAAGCTACTGGTATTCGCAAATATTTCAAAGGTGTATTTGGTGGTGACCAAGTTGAAAATGCCAAGCCAGATCCAGAAATCTATTTAAAAGTGGTTGCTGACTTTAACCTGGATAAATCTGAAACGATTGTATTAGAAGACTCTATCCACGGTGTAAATGCGGCTTATCAAGCTGGGCTAGATGTGATTATGGTGCCTGATTTGGTAGCGCCAGATGACGAAACTTATGATCGTGTTCTAGCCGTAGTCGGTCGTCTTGGTGATGCGTTACCATTTATGGATTAATCCAATTTGACTGGTTCAATAGAGGACCGGTCTTTTTCTTTTGGCAAAAAGGGTGAGTGACGGATTGCTAGCATACTATATTAGCTTAGTTCACTCAGAAAACCAGCATTTTTTTCGATAAAACAAAAGGAAACTGAGTAAATATGCTAGAATATAAGAAAAATGAAAGTCATAGAAAGAGGTTTTGTCATGTTAACAGATATTCAAATTGCGCAACAGAATGTATTAGCCCCAATAACTGAAATTGCTAAAAAAATTGGTTTTGATGCTGACGATATCGATTTATATGGAAAATATAAGGCGAAAGTACCTGCAAAAACCTTAGAAAAGCTTGAAACGAACAATGATGGCAAATTGATTTTGGTGACTGCTATTAATCCCACACCAGCGGGTGAAGGGAAATCAACGACAACAGTTGGATTAGGTGACGCGTTAAGTAAACGTGGTAAGTCTACAATGATTGCCTTACGTGAGCCTTCTTTGGGACCTACTATGGGCGTTAAGGGCGGTGCTGCTGGTGGTGGTTATGCACAAATTCAACCAATGGAAGATATCAACTTACATTTTACTGGAGACATGCATGCAATCACTACTGCGAATAATGCATTATCTGCTTTAATTGATAACCATATCCATCAAGGAAATGAATTAGATATCGATGTTCGCCGGGTAACATGGAAACGAGCTGTTGACTTAAATGACAGAGCTTTGCGTGACGTAACTGTAGCATTAGGCGGTATAGGTAACGGTTTCCCACGTCAAGATGGATTTGATATTACTGTAGCTTCAGAAATTATGGCTATCCTATGTTTAGCGACAGATTTAGAAGATATGCGAGCGCATTTCGCACGGATTGTGATTGGAGAGAATCGTAGTCGTCAGCCTATTACTGTAGCTGATTTAGGCGTTGAGGGTGCTTTGACCTTAATCATGAAAGATGCGATCGCACCGAATCTGGTGCAAACCCTAGAACATACACCAGCTTTTGTACACGGTGGCCCTTTTGCGAATATTGCCCATGGTTGTAATTCAGTTGTGGCAACTCGCGCAGCTTTAAAACTAGCTGACTATGTAGTAACTGAAGCTGGTTTTGGTGCTGACTTAGGTGCAGAGAAATTTATGGATATTAAGGTACCAGTTCTTGGAAAAGCGCCGGATGCTGTAGTTGTAGTCGCTACTATTCGTTCATTGAAAATGCATGGTGGTGTAGCCGTGAAAGATCTAAATGAAGGTGAAAACGTTGATGCAGTAGCAACTGGTTTTTCGAATCTACAAAAACATATTGAAACCATGCAAAACTTCCAAGTGCCAGTAGTTGTGTGTATTAATGAATTTGTCACTGATACAGAAGCTGAAGAACAAGTTGTTATGGATAAATGTGCAGCGCTTGGCGTGAAGTGCGTAAAATCGTCTGTATGGGCAAATGGTAGCCAAGGTGGATTAGATTTAGCTGATGCTATAGTAGAAGCAGTAGAGGACAATCATCAAAGCTTCCAAGCTACGTATGCTTATGAGGGCACGACGTTGGAAGAAAAAGCTCGTTCAATTGTACAAAAGGTATATGGTGGACGTGACGTAATCTTTACTAAGAAAGCCCAAAATCAAATGCGTCGATTTGAAAAGAATGGTTGGGGCGAATTACCTATCTGTATGGCTAAAACACAATACTCATTATCCGATGATCCAAAAGCCTTGGGACGACCTGAAGACTTCGATGTAACAGTACGTGAATTGGTGCCAAAAATTGGTGCAGGCTTTATCGTCGCTTTAACAGGAGATGTCTTAACCATGCCTGGTTTACCAAAACATCCTGCAGCAATGGACATGGATATTAAGAAAGATGGGGAGATTACCGGATTGTTCTAGATTAGATTGACACTTTTTATGCCTTTCTACGTATAAATATGGTAGAAGGGTGTGAAAGGATGAATGAAAATCAATTAGTAATCAAAACAACAATTCATGAATTACCAGAAGAAATCAGACCACGAGAACGTTTAATGGCTCATGGTGCTGAATCTTTAACCATGTACGAACTATTAGCAATTGTGCTCAGGACAGGTAATCGTAGTTTGAATGCGATTCAATTAGCAATGAAAATTATCCAGCATTTTGGTACAAAATATGATTTACGGACAGCTTCGTATCATGACTTAATTCAATTACCAGGCGTGGGACCAGCTAAAGCAGTAGAAATTCAGGCAGCTATAGAATTTGGTCGTCGTTTATACCAATCAAATCAAGAAAAATTAGGTGTGATCATGTCTACTAAGGATGCAGGCGCATACTGTATTGAAAAGTTAAAGGACTTGCAACAAGAAAATGTGATGGCCCTATATTTAAATACAAAAAATCAAATCGTTAAAGAAAAGATTGTATTTATCGGCTCATTGAATGCTTCTGTCGCACATCCAAGAGAGATATTTAAAGAGGGCGTTCGGTCTTCAGCAGCGCGTATTATTGTTGCACATAATCATCCATCAGGTAATCCCTCGCCGTCTCAAGCAGATATTGACTTTACTAGACGATTGGCAGAAGGTGGAGATTTGATAGGGATAGAACTGTTGGATCATATTATTGTTGGAGGCGATACTTTCATTAGTTTACAAGAATATGGTATTTTTGAATAATAAAAATTATTTTACTTATAATTTATCATTGCTAATCGCATTGGTTCGTGCTACAATGAAATAAGAATTTTTGGATAGGTAAAAAGTTATATATTTTTAAAAGTGCTAAGCACTTAAAAGTTTTACTCGAGCCGTGCAAGAATTACTGAAGAAATATGTGCATGTGCACGAGGAGGATTCTATTATTATGGAACAAGGTAAAGTTAAATGGTTTAACGCAGAAAAAGGTTTTGGATTTATCGAACGTGATGGCGCGGACGACGTATTCGTTCATTTCACAGCTATCCAAGGGGAAGGCTTCAAAACTTTAGAAGAAGGTCAAGAAGTTTCTTTCGAAATCGAAGATGGAAACCGTGGACCACAAGCAGCTAACGTTGTTAAAGCGTAATCCAATAAGATTGATATGACGGGGTTTATAAACCTCGTCTTTTTTTGTCTAAAATTCGATGCCAAAAAGGGAGCATAACGGGAGCAAATGATAGCCTAAAGCTATGTAGTTAGTTCGAAATGTCTTACAATATCATAATGAAAAATAAAACCCACATTGAAATGGTTGATGTAACCTTTCGATGTGGGGTCTTTTTAGGATAAAGCGTTTTTATTGGTTTTTCTTAAGGAAAAGACTGTAAACCATGATCATGACAGAAATCACTATTAATGCGATGTTTGATCCTTTAATACCATCTGTAATCATAAAGCTTAGCGCGATTGCGATAATTAAGCTTATAACTGCAAAAATGGCTAGCAATTTCATTATTCGCGATGTATTTGACTTTTTTCCAGCTATTTCTATACCTTCTAAACGGTATTCGATAAATAGACTTGATAACCAAGTAAATACCGCCAAATAGAAGAGAAAGTTGATAAAGCCTAGACCTGTTAATAAGACCTGTGCATTGGCCATTTCAACAATATTTTGCATGATAACCATTTCCATTGCAATAAATAGAGGTGGCAAAATTGGTAGAAGGTTATGGGTACCAATGACTAAGTGAATAAGTAACCATTGTAAGAATAGTAATCCTTTTACCAAAATTGTAACTGGACTGAAGAACAGTATCGCAATTAAAGCGACTTCTACTATAGCTAATACAACCATATTTTTAATTAAAGTTAGTCCTTTTTGCTTAGAAAATAATAAATACACTTGGGTAAGTAAGAATTGCCACAGAATTAATAGTAGAAAAGTCATCCAATTGATAGTACTTACTGCATATAAGTTCATATAAGTAGGCAATGAAATAAGACATGCAAGGAGCAAATGAAAAATTGCTGGAATGATCGGTTGACGATTTCTAGTGCTAGGAATGGATTTAGTTGATGCCATTATTTTCTCCTTTCAACGATAAACAATCGCGGAGGTAGATTTTTTTGGTTCAAAAAATTGAACATAGCTACATTATAACTTTTTTGGTCAAGTTTTTCGAGGTAAGATTGAACTGCTTCAAATTCTGCCATTCCACCTGGATGACCTATGTAAGAAGCAACTAGCAATAAACCCATAGTATCTAGGTGTTCAAGAACGCTGGTAATAGCTTTAATAGTGGTATTTGCTTGTGTGATAATTTGCTTATCACCACTAGGTAAATAGCCAAGATTAAAAATAGCTAATTGTAATTTTTCCTCTTCTGGTAATATTTGTTTTAATTCACTGTGGTCTTTAACAAACAACTTTGTATTTTTATAATTTGATTCATTACAAAGCCTTTTTTCAGCTAATGCAATCGCTTGTGTTTGAATATCCAGTCCGTAAACGATGCCGTCTTCTTCTACTAATTGGGAAAGCAATAGGGTATCATTTCCTTTACCGACTGTCGCATCTAGTACGTGGTCACCTTTTTGAATCTTTTCTTTCATGATTTGATGGGTTATCGTAACAACATTTTGGAACATGTCATCCCTTCTTTCTATCCTTCTAGCTTAATTCACTATGGGGAATCAAGCAAATTATATTACGTTTATATTACAAATATTAAATAATTACATCAACATAAATTAAGTCTTTCTTAATAAAATTATTTTAGATAGAATTTAGGTTGTGAAAGTTTGTTTTTTTTTGACGATGTAGAAATTACAAGGGGGAGTAAAATTGGTAATGGAGGAAAATAAAGCAATATCGCGTAAAACCATCGCATCAATTTCCAAAAAATCAGCAACACTGGGGGCTATCGTTCTAGGATCTGCCTTTGCTGTATCAAGTTTTGGTGCTCAAAAGGACATCCCAACGGCACATGCTAGTGAAGGGACAACAGTTACATTTGCATCAACGAATAATGCTTTCTTAGATAGCATTATTCCTGATGCTTATAAATTAGCTAATGATAACGATTTATATGCATCAGTGATGATTGCACAAGCTATTTTAGAGTCTAACTGGGGCGCATCAGGCTTGTCGTCAGCGCCATACTATAACATATTTGGAATTAAAGGCACCTACAATGGCCAAGGTGTAACGTTCTATACACTTGAAGATGATGGTTCGGGTAATTATTACCAAATTAGAGATTCTTTCCGTGATTATCCTTCTTACCGTGAGTCTTTAATTGACTATGCAAATAAGATGAGAAATGGTGTTTCATGGGATGCTAATTTCTATGCGGGCACTTGGAAATCTAATACAAGATCTTATAAGGATGCAACAGCTGCATTGACAGGTACATATGCTACCGATACACGTTATGGTGGTAAATTAAATAACTTAATTTCAACGCATGGTTTAACAAAATATGATACAGCCGCAGGTTCAGCAGTAGGGTCTTCAGCTTCAGTTGCTAGCTCAACAACTAACTTGTCAACACAAGGTAAAACTGCAACTAGCACTGCAGGTAAATCTTACACTGTGAAATCAGGTGATGGTCTATATACTGTAGCTCGTGCTTTAGGTGTGAGTGTTGCAGAAGTTAAAGCGCAAAATGGTTTAACTTCTAACCTAATTCACCCTGGACAAGTGTTATCAGTAGCAAAAACTAGCTCCTCTTCATCATCTAATTCTACAAGCGCTGGAGCAACTACTAATACTGGCTCTTCTGCATCAACAGGTAAGTCATACACTGTAAAAGCTGGCGATGGTTTATACACTGTGGCTCGTGAACTAGGGATTACACTAACAGAAGCACGTAGCTTAAATGGCGGATCTGATTTAATCCATCCAGGCAAAGTATTTACAGCTGGTAAGGCGACAACTTCATCAAGTGCGTCTACTTCAACTAGCACTAATACTGGATCTTCTGCAACAGGTAAATCATATACTGTAAAATCAGGCGATGGCTTATATACTGTAGCTCGTGCT